>NZ_KV796420.1:0-152809 GCF_001809185.1 Corynebacterium sp. HMSC072G08 | reverse complement strand
CTTTAAAGCGGGAGGTCCTCAAAGATGCGAAGGAGGTCTATTTAGGCCCGGCCTTGGATAAAAAGGGCCGACGAAATCGTACTCAGGCATGACTACTTAACTCGTCGAACCGGATAGCGTAGAGGCGTGGAAGTCTTTTCTGATAGGCGAATGATTCGTGACCTTGCGGTGTCGCTTTTGTGCGGAGCGGTGTCTCTCATCGGTAGGGATCTGATGTCCCGGCCGCTCTTTGACTACCTGATTATTGCCTTGGTCGTGCTAGTGCCAATTATTAGCAGGCGGTGGCCGCGTCTGGTGGTCTTCGTTGCATCAGTGGTGCTCTTCGCCAGCCTGTTCCAGGTGGAACTCACCGTGGGCATCATAATCCTTGCGGGGCAGGTCGCCTACATTATTCGCCGCAGGCTGGAAGAGCCGCTACGTCGAATAGTGACTATAGGGATGCTTGCTGCGGACTTTGTCGGCATATTTTGGGTGAGCCAAACGGTACAGGAAGCAACACAGGATATTGCGCGGCGCCTTTTCGTCGTGGGCTGGAGCCTACTGGTCCTTGCGGTATGCATGCTTGTGGGTGAACTGCGTAGGAGAGCAGAGGAAGAACGCACACGGGAGATTTCGCGTGCTTTAGAGAAACAACGCCTGGAATTCGAGAAACGCTCGACGGAACAACGGGCGTTCATCGCACGTGAGATCCATGACGTCGTCACACATTCGTTATCGGTCATAGTTGCTCAGGCCGATGGGGGGGGCTCTACACCAAAGACACGGAAGCGCAAGAAGAAGCTTTGAAGTCTATTTCCCGCGTGGGAAGGACCTCTTTGAGAGAGATGCGGGGAGTCGTGGGCTTACTGCGCACAGGGGAAAAGCGCGGCACTCAGCCTATGGCGGGATTCGGTGATCTTTCAGAACTCATTAACAGCGTTAGAAGCGCTGGCATTGCTGTGGGATATCGCTGCACAGGAACGCCACCTGAAGAGCTTTCCGCCGCGACGTCACTAAGCCTGTACCGAATTGTCCAAGAGGCTTTGACCAATGCAAACAAACATGGTGGCGGGCAAGCAGACGTACTAGTCGAATGGCTTGAAGGTATCGTCCGCCTTGAGGTGCGCAATGGATATATGGGTGATGTACGAAACGAGGGACATGGCATTGCTGGCATGAAGGAACGAGCGGAATTGGTTGGAGGCACCTTCAACCAGCGCAGTGACGCTGGCACATGGATAGTAGAAGCAAAGTTACCCACCGTAGGAGGAAATGAGCAATGAAAGTCGGATTGGTAGATGACCAGGTTCTCTTCCTGCACGGGATTGCTCAGATCATTAGTTCGCAGCCAGACATGGATGTTATCTGGCAAGCAAACGATGGCGAAGATGCGCTGACCCAATGCGCGGCCACGCCTGCCGATGTGGTGCTCATGGATGTACAGATGCCTGTCCGCGATGGAATTAGCGCCACTGCTGAGATCGCATCCACTCTTCCGGAGACGAAGGTCATCATTCTGACAACCTTCGATGACGAAGACTATGTAGTGTCCGGGCTGCGAGCAGGAGCGAGTGGCTTCGTGCTCAAGGACGCAGAGCCAGAGGAGCTACTAAGAGCGTTGAGCACTGTCTATCGCGGAGACGCGGTAATTTCACCCCGCGCCACTAAGCGCCTTGTCCACAGTATGAGGGATGATTCGACGGACACGCTGAGTATTAGCGGCGCAGACCGTCGGGTACTTGAATCGCTGACTGCCCGTGAACAAGAAATCCTTGAAGCAATCGGGATGGGATGGTCAAACACAGAGATATGTGAGCGGATGTTCATCTCTATGCCGACCGTCAAGACGCATGTTGGACGAGTGCTCGCCAAGACGAGTTCCAGGGACCGTGTACACGCAGCCCTTTTCGCCTATCGCACCGGAGTTGTCTCCCGTGCAGACCTGCTTAGCTCCTAATACCCCGGTATGACTCGCAAAATCGTGCCTCGCGGCGATGTGCGGCGTAGGCGTGCCGGGAAACAATTGAGTTATGAGCACAGAATATGTTGTCGAAACTCAGGGTTTGACCAAGGAATATAAGGGATTCAAGGCCGTCGACGGCCTTGATATGGCAATCGGCCACGGTGTCGTCCACGGATTATTGGGGCCGAATGGTTCGGGCAAGTCCACGACCATGAAAATGCTTTTGGGTCTGGCAAAGCCGACTGAGGGAAGCATCAGTTTGTTCGGCGAGCCTTTCGGGCCTAAGACGCGCAGCCGGGCCTTGGCCCGCACTGGCTCTCTCATCGAGCAGCCGTCGGCCTATTTGCATCTCACCGGGCGAGAGAATCTGCGCATCGCTGCGCGACTTCTACGCGCTGGAGCAGACGACGTGGATCGCGCAGTGCACCTCGTGCGGCTGGAAAAGCAGCTGGACAAGAAAGTTGCGAACTATTCCTTGGGCATGAAGCAGCGCCTCGGCATCGCAATGGCTATGATTCGTAACCCGCAGCTTCTGATCCTTGATGAACCAACGAACGGCCTTGACCCTGCCGGTATCGAAGAGATTCGCAATCTCATCGTCAGCCTCGCTGCCGATGAGGGGCGAACGGTATTGGTTTCGAGCCACCTTCTCTCGGAAATCGAAAAGATGGCTAGTGAGCTGACCATTATCAATCGCGGGCAGTTGCTCTTCCAAGGTACAAAGCAGGAGCTTTTCCATTCCCAGCCGCCTGAAGTCTTTATCGAAACCCCGAACCCCAAGGAAGCGGCGCAAGCACTCGCGGGTATCTCAGTGCGTTTTGTAGAAGGTGGTATTCGGGTCCCGAACTCAAGCGAGCGCGACGTCGCGGGGGCTTGCGCGCAGCTCGTCAACCATGGCGTGCCCATCTACCAGGTGCTAAGAACGCACCGCAGTCTCGAAGAGATCTTCATTTCGATTACGGGACGAGGTGGCTTGCAATGATCCTGCAGACTGAATATGCCAAGATGCGGCATACCCGGATGCTGCCGCTTGCCCTTGCTATCACGCTCGCCATCGTTGCCTTTTCCAGTATGAATCTGATGAGTGAGAACACCGCCGAACAATTTCAGCAAGATCCACATAGTCAATGGGGCGGATATCTCCTTGGCTACATCATGGTGACGGCCTTCCTCACTCCGGTGCAGGTGGCATTGTTAGCCAGTCGCGCAGCCGATGTAGAGCATCTCCACGGCGGCTGGCGGCTTAATTCCATCGCCGGATATCGCCGCGGTGGTCTGCTCCGCGCGAAATTCGCAGCTTTAACCCTTGTTCTAGCCACAGTAAAGGTAGTTGAATTGCTCGCGGTCTTGACCACTCCCTTCCTCTTCGGTGCTCCGTCGATTGATTCACCCGGCACATGGGTTCTTACAGCAGCTGGTCTATATGGAACCTCGTGCGCACTGATGGCGATTTTCTTGTGGCAGGCAGCACGCGTGGAATCCCAGCTCGTGGTGCTCAGCACTGGGGTAGTAGGCGGCTTCCTTGGTGTGGCAGGAATGCTTTCCCCAACCGCGGTCACGCTCATTAATCCCTTCGGTTACTACGCAGTCTTGGCCCCGTTTACCTTCCGCCCCGAAGGCCTAGTGAGCGTCGAACCACTGTGGATTCCATGGGCACTGTTCATCGCCGTTGTCACCGTCATCTTCACCGTGCTTTGCCGCACGCTTGACTCCCAGGAGGAATAAGTTCATGTTTGTTATCGACCTGCTGAAATTTCGACGCTCCTACGTATGGGCTGTCATCTTCCTCGTGCCGTCTATAGCAGTCGGCATTGGGGCCGCGAATTATCACGCCAACTTGGCGGTGCTTAATGCCGGATGGGCAAGCTATCTTTCCCAAGCAACGCTGTTCTACGGCCTAATCTTTATGACCGTGGGAGTGGCCATCATCGCTGCAGCGGCCTGGCGCCTGGAACACCGCAACCACAATTGGAACACTATTTTGACCTCACCGCGCTCGGCGGGAGAAGTAGTCGCGGCCAAGTTTTTCTCCATCATGGTCCTCATCGCGCTAATGCAGGCGGTGTTCATTGCGCTGGCATTAGGTATTGGACGCGGCTTAGGAATACAGGGAGAGATTTCGCCTCTCAACGTGAGTGCGCTGTTCCTAGCAATCATCCCGGCGTTCGCAGTCGGGGCCTGGCAATCCTTCTTCTCGATGATCATTCGCAGCTTTGCCACGCCCGTGGCGATTTCACTTGTGGGCGCGATTGCCTCAGTTGGAATTCTCTACAGCGGTATTCGGCTCATCCCGATGCTGCTGCCACCGGCTATGGTTACGTCGACGTTTGCGCTCGGCAGTACTGCCTTCGGCGCAGATGACACTCCTGATGTGTACGGTATCGCGTTCAGGATGGCTGTTTCTATCTGCTTCGTCATCGGAGCTTGGATTGCATCTGTTGTCTGGCTGCGAACCCATGACGTTGAGGCTTAGGCCGCATCCTTGGGACTCTTGCTTGTGCCACAGATGCAAAATGCCCTCGCGTCCCTCCGCAATTTAGTGCTAACGGGGGAGGCGAGGGCGGCGTCGGCAAGCATGCGCGTCTTGTCGCTTGCCTCGACTAGCTTGGCCTTTTAGTCGAGGTAGTCGCGTAGGACCTGGGAGCGCGACGGGTGGCGCAGCTTGGACATGGTCTTGGACTCGATCTGGCGGATGCGCTCGCGCGTGACGCCGTAGACCTGGCCGATTTCGTCTAAAGTGCGTGGCATGCCGTCAGTGAGACCGAAGCGCAGGCGCACGACGCCGGCCTCGCGCTCGGACAGGGTGGTGAGCACGTCCTGGAGCTGATCCTGCAGGAGGGTGAAGCTGACGGCGTCGACGGCGACGACGGCCTCGGAGTCCTCGATGAAGTCGCCGAGCTGGCTGTCGCCTTCATCACCAATGTTCTGGTCCAGGGAGATGGGCTCACGAGCGTACTGCTGGATCTCCAGCACCTTTTCCTCGGTGATGTCCATTTCCTTGGCCAGCTCGACCGGGGTGGGTTCGCGGCCCAGATCCTGGAGGAGCTCGCGCTGGATGCGGCCCAGCTTGTTGATGACCTCAACCATGTGGACCGGGATACGAATCGTGCGGGCCTGGTCCGCCATGGCGCGCGTGATGGCCTGGCGGATCCACCACGTGGCGTAGGTGGAGAACTTGTAGCCCTTGGTGTAGTCGAACTTCTCAACCGCGCGGATGAGGCCGAGGTTGCCTTCCTGGATGAGGTCGAGGAAGGCCATGCCGCGGCCCGTGTAGCGTTTCGCAAGCGAAACGACGAGTCGCAGGTTGGCCTCGAGGAGGTGGTTCTTTGCCTTGCGGCCGTCGCGGGCGATGGCGCGCAGATCGCGCTTCTCAGACGGCTTGAGCTGGGCCTCCTTGGGGACATCGGCAGCCGTGGCCTGGTCCAGCTTGTGCTGGGCGTAGAGGCCGGCTTCGATGCGCTCGGCCAGGGAGACCTCCTGCTCGGCGTTCAGCAGGGCGACCTTGCCGATCTGCTTGAGGTAGGCGCGTACGGAGTCCGCCGAGGCGGTGAGTGCGGCGTCCTTGCGGGCCTGACGCAGCTGTGCGGATTCTTCCTCGTCCCAGACGGACGTGGTTTCTTCGTCCTCGTCCTCATCCTCGTCGTCTACGACGTCATCGTCCTCGCCGAGGTCCTCGTCCTCAAGGTCCTCGTGATTCGGGTCGAAGTCGACGTCGTCATCCTCGTCGTCGAGGTGCTCCTGATCCTCGAGCTCCTCCTCGTCGGTTGCCGTGCTGGTTTCCTCCGGGGACGTCGCCTTGGAACGCGTCGACTTCTTGACGGTCTTCTTAGCCGACTTCTTCGCCGTCTTCTTTACTGCCTTCTTGGCGGTCTTTTTAGCCGTCTTCTTCGCAGTCTTTTTGGCGGTTTTCTTGGCCGTCTTTTTAGCAGTCTTCTTGGCGGTCTTCTTCGTCGTCTTCTTGGCCGTGCGCGTGCCGGAAGCGTCGACCTCTGCGTTGTCGCCGAGTGCCTTGTCTGAAGAGTCAGTGGCTGCCACGTAAGCCCTTTCGCCTTGTGCCTTCAATGGACCGGTGGGGCGCCGTGTGGCGCTCCTCAAATAGCCATTGCTATGAACAGCGGCCCAGTATAACGTAAAAGGATCTTTTGCCGCGCAACTGGGCCATTACTATCCGTTGATTTTAGGGCTTCACCCCGCGCTGTGCGGCCAGCGCCGCGCCAACGATTCCCGCGCGATTGCGCAGGTTCGCAGGCATGACGGGGGTCTCGAGCGTGAGGTAGCCGCTCCATTTGTCGAACTTGCGGGAAATGCCGCCGCCGATGAGGAAGACGTCCGGGTTAAAGAGCTTCTCGTACTCTTCGAGCACCGTGTTGACGCGCTTCGCCCAGTCTTTGTAGCTGAGGTCTTTCTTGTCCTTGACCGCGGAGGATGCCTGCTTCTCGGCTTCCTTCTTGCCCACGATCATGTGGCCCAATTCCGTGTTGGGGAACAGCTTTCCTTCCAGGAGGAATGCGCTGCCGATGCCCGTTCCTAGCGTGAGGAAGATAGCCGCACCCTCCCGCGCTTCCGCGGCGCCAAATTCGACCTCGGCCAGGCCCGCGGCGTCTGCGTCATTGAGAACGGCGACCTCGCGGCCGGGCAGATGGCGGCCGAAGAGTTCTTGGGTGTCGGTGCCGATCCACTGCTGGTCGACGTTGGCGGCAGAGCGCGCAACCTGGTGCTTCATGACGGACGGGAGGGTAATGCCCACGGGGCCGTCCCAGCCGAAGTGCTCGATGATGGCGGTGATGGTCTCCGCGACGGCCTCCGGGGTGGACGGCTGCGGGGTGGCGATCTTATGGCGCTCGCCCACGAACTCGCCGGTGTCGAGGTCCACGATGGCTCCCTTGATGCCGGAGCCACCCACGTCGATGCCAAAGCCCGCGTTGGCGGGGAGGGAATTTACAGTCATAGGTGCCAGCATACGGTGTTGCTGCGTGTGGTGTGGGCGTTTGTGTGCGACCGTGTTGTTGGTTCGAGGTTGTGGGGATGCGGGCGCGTGGTGGGGCGGGCATGATGGAGGCCATGACTAGTCCTAAGAATCCAACCGGTCCTGGCTCCTCCTTCGCGGCGCTGGTGGGGTCCTCGTACAACGACCCGGAACTGTGCGGCGAGGTGCCGTCTCTGGAGACGATGTCCGCGGCGGCGCCTGAGGTTCCGGAGGACGTCGACGCCGTCGAGCTGCGCGACCTCGCGGTCCGCGTGGCGGGCCAGGCGGCGGCGCTCATCCGTACGCGCCGCGCGGAGCTGGCCGGACCGCAGGGGGCGGGGCTGCATGCCCATCACACGAAGTCTTCGGCGGTGGATCCGGTGACGGAGGTCGACGAGGCATCGGAAAGCTTTATTACGGGCGAGCTCCTGGCGGCGCGACCCTTTGACGGCCTGCTGGGTGAGGAGGGCGCCGCACGTGAGTCTTCGAGCGGGGTGACGTGGGTGGTCGACCCGATCGATGGCACAGTGAACTTCCTGTATGGCGTGCCGGACTATGCCGTCTCCATCGGCGCGGTCGTCGACGGCGAGCCGGTGGCAGGCTGCGTGGTCAACGTCGCACAGGACGTGACGTACGCGGCGGCGCTGGGGCATGGCGCGACGGTTGTGCGCGGCGGTTCGTCGCCGCAGCCTGTGCATCCGCGTACGGAGACCGACCCGGCCTTAAGCCTGGTGGCGACGGGCTTTGGCTACGAGGCATCGCGGCGACGCGCGCAAGCGGAAGTCCTCGTGCGACTGCTGCCGCAGGTGCGTGATATTCGCCGCATTGGCGCAGCGGCGCTCGATATCTGCCGCGTGGCGGACGGGTCCGTGGACGTCTACTACGAGCACGGCATCAAGGCGTGGGACTGCGCTGCGGGCACGATTATCGCTCGTGAAGCCGGGTGCGCGGTCGTGCATCCGGGCATGGAGGCCGACGGCAAGGATGGTGCCATCTTTTTTGCCGCCCAGCCGAGCGTCGCGCCGGCGGCGTGGGCGACCTTAAGTGAGGCTAAGGGAACCGACAAAATCCCAGCGTAGAGCGGTGGGGGTAAACGGGGATTAACCCCGTGGCAAGCGGAGAATGACAAGCGGCCAATCGTCGTTTAGTATGCACCCCGATAAAGCTAGAAAAAGTCCCCACCTAACCCTGTAAGGATTGACCATCATGGCTACCGATTACGACGCACCGCGCCGCCGCGCGGAGGACGAGGAAGAGACCGACTCCCTGGAGGGTCTCAAGGCCGCTGAGGCCGAAAACAATGGCATGGACGACGACGGCGAGATTGTGGAGCCCTTCGCGCCGCCGATGGATGACCTCACCGGTGAGGAGCTCAACGTCGAAGTCATCCCGCGCCAGGAAAACGAGTTCACGTGTGCCTCGTGCTTCCTCGTGCAGTCCAATAAGCGTCTGTCCCATTACGAAGGCGACGACCCTATCTGCATGGACTGCGCTTAAAGCGTACAACTGCGCAAGCCCGGCCTCCTGCCGCTGCCTTTGGGGCGGCGCGGTGGGAGAGCCGGGCTTTGTGCTGTTGTGATGCGGCGCAGGCGAATACGTTGTTCCTGCCGAGAATTCTGCTGCGATCGTGCACCGGGAGAGGGTCTTCGACAGCAACCCGGTTAGTCCAGCGTGGACGCCGCCTGCTCGGCTTGGGCGGGCACGAAGGCCTCGAGGACCTCACGCGGATGCTTCGTGGCGATGAGCCAATAGGGCGTGTCGTCCTCGGGATCATCGAGGACGAGCATGACGTGCTCCTTCATCCAGCCCTTCGTGACGAGGAAGGCCGCGGGGTCAAGCTGCGGGCCGAGCGCGTTGCGGCGGGCGGTGGAGGGGATGGCGAGAGAGCGCGAGACGACATCGGAAGGCAATTGCGCACCCTTGACGGTGAGCCAGCGCGAGCCGTCTGGGTCCTTCTCAACGCGCAGGACGGTGCCGGACCACGCGATGAGCACCCACACGCCCAGCGCGGTGAGGACGGCGCCAATGATGTAGAGCCACATCGGCGCGCGGTTCAAGCTGAAGGTGGCGGTGGCCACGAAAATGACGATGGCGCCGTACAGCCAGAAGTACCACGGCACCCAGAACCGCTCCTGGTAGAGGACAGTGGGGGCAGGAGTGGGCGAGTTTTGCGAATCAGACACGGAATCAGACACAAGGGACAGTCTACGACAGTCCAACTTAAGTTCCATCTCCCGGTGGGGTCGCGGGGCGCGCGGGGCGGTAGGCTGGGGCCCGTGACTTTTACTACTTCGCAGGAGCCCATCGCCGATATCCGCGTCAAGCGCCTTGACCCCGAGCTGCCGCTGCCGCAGCGCGCGCACCGCGGCGACGCCGGCGCTGACCTTTATGCCGCCGAGACCGTGACGCTCGAGCCGGAGGAGCGCGCCCTTATCGGCACCGGCATTGCCATCGCTCTGCCGCTGGGCACGGTAGGCCTTATCCACCCGCGCTCGGGCCTGGCCGCCAAGCACGGCCTGTCCATCGTCAATACGCCGGGTACAGTGGACGCTGATTACCGCGGCGAGCTCAAGGTCTGCCTCATCAACCACGACCCGCGCGAGGCCTTTACGGTCGAGCGCGGTATGCGCATTGCCCAGCTCGTTGTCCAGCGCGTCGAGTTGCCTGGCTTCGTGGAGGTCGAGGATCTCGATGCAACCGAACGCGGGGCCGGCGGCTACGGCTCCACCGGCGTGAACTAGCCCGACTCTGAGGAGAAAACTATGTGGCCTTTTAGCAAGAAATCCGAGCCTGGCGATGCCCCCTCGGCCGAGACCCCAGACACCTCTGCGACCCTTGCGGCTGCTGGCGCCGAGTCTTCGGCCGCCTCGCAGCCGGGCGTGCAGATTGTCACCATCCCGCACGATCCGGTCAATGGTGCGAATGGTCCCTACGACGGCGACCAGGTCGACATCGAGTCTTTTGACTTCAAGGATTTTTCGGTGGGCATCCTCGACTTGGGCTCCATGCGCATTCCGCTGCCCAAGGATTCGCAGGTGCAGGTGGAGATGGGCCCGGAAGGCCCGAAGATGCTCCATATCGTGACGCGCGTGGGCCGGATTACGCCGGTCGCATTCGCCGCACCGCGCTCGTCGGGCCAGTGGGCCGAGGCCGCGCGGGACTTGCTGCGCGGCATCGAGAAAGATGGGCTCACAACCTCCGTCGAGGAGGGCCCGTGGGGCAGCGAGGTACTGGGCCATAGCGATAGCGGCGTCATTCGCATCGTGGGCATTGAAGGCCCGCGCTGGATGCTGCGTCTTACGCTCGCCGCGCCGGCGGGCATGGAAGATGAGCTCGCCGTGCTCGGCCGCGAGGTCGCCGCGCGCACGTTCGTCTACCGTGGCGACGACCCAGTGCTCGCCGGCAACTCGCTGCCGGTGGTCATGCCGGCCCCGCTCGTCGAGGAGATGCAGAAGGCCATGAAGCAGCGCGAAGAGGCCCAGAAGGCCGAGGCGAATAAGCAGCCCACCGATGCCGAGGCACAGGCGGCCGCACAGCTGCGTGAACTGAAAGAAGACAATTAGTGGCAGATCATTCTACTGAGCGTCCTGTCGACGAGCCCGACGACGCTCCCGAGGGCGAGCCCACGCTGCTCGAGCAGATGGGCGGGCTCACGGGTCTCGTCTCGGCGACGCTGCCCGTCGTCGTGCTGATCCCGGTCAATAATCAGTGGGGCTTGGGCCCGGCGTTGCTCGCCGCGCTCGGCGTGGCGCTCGTCATCACGGTGTGGCGCATCATCCGCAAGGAGACGTTGCAGCCGGCGATCTCGGGCCTGCTGGGCGTGGCGCTGTGCGCGGCCATCGCGTGGTTTACCGGCGACGCGAAGGGCTACTTCCTGTACGGCATCTGGGTCTCGCTCGTGCTCGCGGTGCTGTCCATCGCTTCTATCATCTTCCGCTGGCCCGTCGTGGGTGTGGAGTGGAAGGGCATCAACGGCGAATCCATGGTCTGGCGCCAGGTGCCCAAGGCCATGTGGGCGTACTCCTACGCCACCGCCGGCTGGGCCGCCGTGTTCCTCGCGCGCTTCCTCGTCCAAAACGGCATGTACAACCACGGTGACACCACGACGCTGGGCGTCACCCGCATTCTCATGGGCTGGCCGCTTACCGGCCTGGTCACCCTGCTCACCATCTGGATGGTCCGCCGTGCCAACGCTGCCGTCGAGGCTGCAGGCCTCGTCGAGACTCCAGAACCTGCCGAGAAAGAGGCATAATTCATGGCTTCCGCAGAAACACCCGAGCTCGCCAAAGGCGACACCATTCGGCTCACCGTGGAGCGCATGGCCCACGGCGGCGAGGGTATTGCCCACGCCGCGGACGGGCGCACCATCTTCGTCGCGGGCGCGTACCCGGGCGACACCGTTGACGCCGAGCTCACGCAGCTGAAGAAGCGCTTTGGCCGCGCCCGGCTCGTCGACGTTGTCGAGGCCGGCCCGCTGCGCGTCGAGTCTTCGTGCCCGGCTGCCGCGGCCGGCGCTGGCTGCTGCGACTTCGCAACGCTCGACCCGGAGGCCGAGCTTGGCCTCAAGGCTGACGTCATGCTCGACCAGCTTCGCCGCCTGGGCAAGCTCACGGACCTTCCGGACCCGCAGCTCATCGACGTGCACCCGCGCCGTGGCTGGCGCACCCGCGTCCGCTTGGGCGTGGACGCCCAGGGCCGCGCGGGCCTGCGTAAGCGTGGCAGCCACGACCTCGTCACGGACGTGGCCTGCACGCAGCTGGCCCCGGGCCTCGTTGACGGACTCGTGGGGCCGGGCGCCCAGCGCTTTACGCCGGGCTCCGAGGTCATCGCCGTGCTCGACGCCGATGGCGTGCGCCACGTCGTGGAGACCTCCAAGCCGCCGCGCGGCCAGCGCGTCGAACGCGTGGAGCGCGTCCTCGAGGGCTCCGGCACCGTCCGCGAGACCGCCGATGGCCACGACTTCCGCTTCCCAGCCACCGCCTTCTGGCAGGCGCATACCGCGGCCCCGGATACGTACGCGAAGCTCGTGCGCAACTGGCTGTCTGTCGCGGATGTCGACGGCGCGTATGCGGATCTGCCGTACCCGGATTCCAAGCGCGTGGCGTGGGACCTCTACGGCGGCGTGGGCGTCTTCGTCCCCGCGCTCGCCGAGACCCTAGCCACGACCGCGCCCGGCCTGCCCGCCGGCGCGACCTCCGTGCTCGACGAGGAGTTCGACGCCGATATCGACGCGGACTCGGAAGCCCCCTCGGGCCTCGAGGTCACCGTCGTCTCCGTCGACTACTCGCCGGCTGCGGCGAAGGCACGCCAGGACGCGCTCGCAGACTACGACGTGGAGCTCCACAACGACCTGGTAGAAAAGGCCATCGACCAGCTGCCCAAGCCCGATGCCATCGTGCTTGACCCGCCACGGACGGGCGCGGGTGCCGAGGTTGTGGAAAAGGCAGCATCGGCACGCCCGGGCGCTGTGGTGCACGTGGGCTGCGACCCTGCGACCTTCGCGCGGGACTTGGCGACGTGGCGCGAGCAGGGCTACGCCGTGCGCCGCCTCGCCGTCATCAATGCTTTCCCGGGTACTCACCATATGGAGGCGCTGGCATTCCTGGAACCCGCCGAGTTGTATTAGTCTCCCGCGTGCCTGAACGGGTAACGTGAAGAGAACCCATTGTTTTCCAAGAAGAGGTAGAAAGCACTCCATGGCACTGTTGGATCTGGTGAAATCGCCCCGCGATTTGAAGAACTTCACCCCGCAGCAGCTGGGTCAGCTCGCGGACGAGGTGCGTGCGCTGCTCATTGAGAAGGTCTCCGCCACCGGCGGTCACCTGGGCCCAAATCTGGGCGTCGTGGAGCTCACCATCGCGCTGCACCGCACCTTCGACTCGCCCAATGATGCGATCGTCTTCGACACCTCGCACCAGTCCTACGTGCACAAGATGCTCACGGGTCGCGCAGACCAATTCGATACGCTGCGTCAGAAGGGCGGCCTGTCCGGCTACACCGACCGCGGCGAGTCCGAGCACGACTGGACGGAATCCTCGCACGCCTCGGCGGCGATTTCCATCGTGGACGGCCTGTCTAAGGCATTTGCGCTCAAGGGCGAGGGGCACCGCAACGCCGTGGCCGTGGTCGGCGACGGCGCTTTGACGGGCGGCATGTGCTGGGAGGCGCTCAATAACCTGGCGACGACAAAGTCGCGCAACGCCGTCGTGGTGGTCAACGACAACGGTCGTTCCTACTCGCCGACGATTGGTGGCCTGTCCGAGAACTTGTCCTATATCCGTGCGCAGCACGGCTATGACGAGCTCATGGAGCACGGCAAGAAGCGTCTCAAGCAGCTCGGTTGGGTAGGCGAGCGCGCCTTCGATGCCCTGCATGCGATGAAGGAGGGCATCAAGTCCACCGTCATGCCGGAGGAGATGTTCCCTGAGCTGGGCATGAAGTATATCGGCCCCATCAACGGCCACGATATCGATGCGCTCAACCACGCGTTCTCCTATGCCCGCGATTACGAGGGCCCCATCATCGTCCACTGCGTGACGGAGAAGGGCCACGGTTTCGCGCCGGCCGTCAACGAGCCGAACGACCAAATGCATTCCACGGGTGCCATCGACCCGGTCTCGGGCGTAGCACTCAAGGAATCGCAGCCGGGCTGGACCGCGGCATTCTCGGAGGAGCTTCTCGCCGCCGGTGCGCGCCGCGATGACATCGTGGCGATCACCGCCGCCATGGCTGGGCCCACGGGCCTGCAGCCTTTCGCGGATAAATACCCGGAGCGTTTCTTCGACGTGGGCATCGCGGAACAGCATGCCGTGGCCTCCGCTGCTGGTCTCGCTTTGGCGGGCCTGCACCCGGTCGTGGCGCTCTACTCGACGTTCCTCAACCGTGCCTTCGACCAGCTCGTCATGGACGTGGGTCTTTTGGGCATGCCTGTCACGCTCGTGCTCGACCGCGCGGGTGTGACGGGCTCGGACGGTGCCTCGCACAACGGCGTGTGGGACATGGCTATTTCGTCCATCGTCCCGGGTATTCGCGTGGCGGCCCCGCGCGATGGTTCGCGCCTGCGCGAGCTCTTTCAACAGGCCATCGAGGTCGACGACGGCCCCACGGTCGTGCGTTTCCCTAAGGGCAACCTGCTCGAGGACCAGCAGGCCGTGGACACCTTGGCCGACGGTGTGGACATCCTCCACTACAGCGACAACAAGGACGAGGCGTCGCCCGACGTGCTGATCGTGTCCATCGGCGCGATGTCGCAGCGCTCTCTCGATGCCGCCGCACTCCTCGAAGCCGAGGGCGTCAACGTCACCATCGTCGACCCGCGCTGGGTTGTGCCGGTCCCACAGTCCGTCATCGGGCTCGCCGGCGACCACGACCTCGTGGTGACGATTGAGGACGGAGTGATGCGCGGGGGCATTGGTTCCCTGGTCTCCGAGGCTTTGAGCGCCGCCGAGGTCGACACCCCGCACCGTCGCCTCGCGTTCCCGAATATGTACCCGAAGCACGCTTCGCGCGGCGAGCTCCTCCAAGAGGTTGGCCTCGACCCGGCTGGCATCGCGGAGTCGATTATGGGATGGTGTTCGGATCTGACCGAGGACCCTGACTCCGAGTAGGAATTTTTATCCGACGAAGGCCCCAGATCTGTGGTGTTCTGAACCGTGGTGTTCTGGGGCCTTCGTCGGCGTAAAAGTCAGCGGCACACGTCGTGGAGCCAGCCATCGAGCTCGCTCAGCGGCGCGTCCGGGGCGATGGGGTCTTCAGCGAATTCCTCGCCGGTGCGGGCGACGTCCTTGGCGACGGTGAGCATGAGCGAGCGGCCGTCGGGGTAGTCGATGACCACGTTCGCTGAGGCGTAGCCCGCGGTGGGCTCGCCGAAGGTCTGCACGTTGTCTAGGCCGCGGAAGGCCAGCAGCGTTGCCTCGCCTGACGATGCCGTCTCACCATCGGTGAGCACCGCCACTGGCAGGTCCAGCTTGCCACCGGAGGTCGTGGTGGGCGTGCCGCCGCCCGCGACGTAGTTACCATCGACGGTGACGGGAGTCTTCCGCGAGCGGGACTGGAAGTAGAGCGCCGGACCGTCAGGGAGCAGGGGACTGAGTCCTGCGAGCATGGGTCCCATGTCGCCGCCGCCGTTTCCGCGCAGGTCGACAACGGCGGCGCAGGCGGGGGCATCGGAAAGCCCGTGGGCGAGCGTGTCGGCGTAGGCTTGGCCGTCGTCGAAGCGCCCGATGCCGGGCACGGTGGCCCAGACAACGTTGTCGCGCAGTTCCACCTTCGGGTCGGTGCGCGGCACGGATTCCTCTTCTCCGCGGGTGAAGATGGTGGAGTGCTTGCCGCCGGCAGCTGTGATGGCGTCCTCGATTCGGGACGAATCCTCTTTCGCTGCGTCGTAGGCTTGCTTGAACTCGGGCGAGTCGGCGTAGAGACCTTGCATGGCGGCGGCGTCGAGCATTGCCTTGTTGATGCGGGACTCGGAGGCGCCGAAAAGGAAGACGGGCTTGCCTAGGTACGCGGCGCCGACCGACGGGCCGAAGACGTAGACGAGCGCGAGGGCTGCAACGATGAGCACCGCGAGAACGGCACCGGTGATTTTGAGTGCGAGTTTCATTCGTGGCGCCCCCCAGAGGCCAGTACGCGGGAGCGCAGGGGCTCGGCAGCGAGTGCCGCGATGAGGGTGATGCCCCAGCCGGCGCCGAGGAAGCTCAGCGCCATGAGCAGGCGGCCGGCAATGTCGACGTCGCTGCCCACGGAGGAGAACATGACAAACGCGAATGGGGCACCGAGGGCAAAGCCAAGGAGGCTTACGCCTACAGCCGGGCCCGAGATCTCGATGAAGTTCACGGCGGTGTGGAATCGACGCGGCACTCCCATGAGCTGAAGCGAGCGCGAGAGTTGAGCGCCTTCAAAGGCGGCGCTTGCCTGGCCCAGGAATATGGACAACCCGGTGAGGATGAAACCGAATAGCAGCGTGAGCAAGGCACCTGTGGAGACGTCCTTGAAGAAGGGGAGACTATCGCCCTCCTCGCTCATGGCGAGCGTGAGGTTATCCTGCTTCAGCGGCGAGCAGACGAGGTAGCCCGCGAGGAAGCCGAAGAAGGTGAGAGAGGCCACCCGGCGCCAGGCACGCTTGCCGTTCGTGGCCACGCGCTGCCATGCGACAAAATGCGCGGTGCCCGGAAAGAGGGAAGCGATGTGGCCAGTCACCTGCAGCAGGTAGGGGGCCACGAAATTGATGCTCAGCACGACAAGCAAGAGCAAACCGATCATTCCGGCGATGGCTGCGATGGCGGCATCGAAGTCGAAGTTGCGCACGATGACGGCGACGACGGCGACGAGAAGGACGAATGCGATAAGACGCCAGTACTTCAGCGCTGGCGGAGTCGAGCGGCGTGCCACGCCGAGGGGGCTCACGCGGACGCGTTGCATGCCCACGAACGCAGCGCCGAGCGCGAGGAAGAACAGCGTCGCGGCGACTGCGAGGTAGCCCCACCATGGCAAGAGGATTTCGCGGAGCTCGACGGGACGGTCCTGGAACTCAAGGTTGGTGAAGACGGGGGCAAGCAACACGCTACTGGCGAGGCCGAGTGCTATGCCGATGATGGCCTGGATTCCGGTCTCGATGACCGTCATGCGCGTGACGTCGCGGGAGGACAGTCCGAGCAGTCGCAGCGTGGCGAGGCGGCGCTCGCGGCCGGAGGCGCCGAGGACGGCGGCCTGGGCGGTGAGACTAAACAGGGCGGGAACGATAAACGCGCACGCGAACATCGCCAACGTGAACCACAAGTAGAGGAAGCCCGGCTCGTTGCCGTTGGTCGCGCGCATCGATTCAGTGATGAGCTCAGGGTGGTGGGCGCGTACCCAGAACATCCATGTGCCACCCGCGACGAGAAACGCAGCGGTCGAACCCACGGCGATGGACAGGATGGACAGGAGCGATAGCGTGCCCGTGCCCGTGCGGGCATGCAGTGAGGCGCGATGCAGTTGGAAAGTGAGGGTTGCCGTGCTCATCGTGCGCCTCCCTGTGCTGCAGCGGGCGCTCCGGTACGCACGCCGCCCACGAGACGGTCGTCGTGGACGAGGCCGTCGCGGATCTCTACGCGGCGTTCCATCCAATCCGCGACCTTGGGGTCGTGCGTAACCATGACGAGGCTCGCGCCCGACTGGCGGACGATGGTGGTGAGCATCTGCATGACCTCATGGCCGGTGGACTGGTCAAGAGCGCCCGTCGGCTCGTCCGCGAAGACGATGGACGGTTCAGCGGCAAGCGCGCGAGCGATGGCGACGCGCTGGGCCTGGCCGCCCGAGACGTCGCCCGGACGGCGCATAGCCAGACCGCCCAGACCCAGCTGATCGAGCAGCGCCTGCGCGCGCTTGCGGGCCGCGCCGCGCGAGGACCCCGTGAGCATGGCCGGCAGCGCCACGTTATCGACGTTGGTGAGCTCCGGAAGGAGCTGGCCGTCCTGGAAGACGAAGCCGAAGTGCTGGAGACGAAGGCGGGAACGGGCGGCATCGGAAAGCTGGGCAATGTTGGTCTCGCCGAAGAAGACGGCGCCGTCCGTGGGCGTGAGCACGCCCGACATGCAATGCAGCAGCGTGGACTTGCCGGAACCCGAGGGGCCCATGACGGCGACGGTTTCGCCGGGCTGGATGTCGAGGGAAATGCCGGAGAGGACTGGGCCTTGGCCGTAGTCCTTCGTGATGTCATGAAGTGAAAGTGAATGTGTCATGGTTCTAATTTCACAGGTTAAGGCGCACAGATTGAATGGTGCCACCGCTAGAGTTCGCGGTAGTGCTAGCTCTACCCCCGCCCGCCACGGCTGGCGCCATGGTTATGATCGGAGGCGATGTTTAAGCGAAAGACCACCAACGAGGAGCGCCAGGCCGCGGAGATTGCCCGGCTCACGGCCTCACGCCGCGCGATTGCGGACGCCTATGAGGTTGAGCGCCAGCGCATCGAGCGCGACCTCCACGACGGGACGCAACAGTACCTTGTGGCGGCGTCCATCAAGCTCGGTGAGGCTTCCTTGGATCTTACTGGGGAAGCCGCCCAGTTGGTCGCGTCGGCGAAGAAAGACCTTGACGCGGGACTTGCGGCTCTGCGGACGACGGTGCACGGCATCCATCCGCAGGTGCTCAAGGACCACGGGTTGGTGGCCGCGCTTTCCGATGTCGCCTCCTCCTACGGTCCGCACGTTTCCGTCTTTGCGCCGCACCCGCTTCCTTCGCTGTCGCCGTCCGTGCTCGCGGCCGGGTACTTCTTCGGGACGGAGGCATTGACGAATGCGGCGAAGCACGCGCCGGGCGCGCCCGTGACGGTGCTCGTGACCTCGGATGCGGATCTGCATATCTCGGTCGTGGACGAAGGCCCGGGTGGCGGGGCCGTCGTGCCGGGCCAGGGGCTTGCAGGCATGGCGCAGCGATTGGAGGCCTTCGGCGGCGCGTTGACGTTGTCCTCGCCTCCAGGTGGGCCGACGCGTGTGACGTGTTCCATTCCGTTGCTGTTGGACCGTGGGGCTTCTGGACTGGGAGGTGTGCGATGAAGATCGTGTTGGCGGATGACTCGGCGCTGTTGCGCGAGGGCGTGGCCGGTCTCTTGGAGCGCCGAGGCCACGAGATCGTGGGCCAAGCCGCGACGGCGCCCTCGCTTATCGAGTTGGTGAAGACGGGCCCGTTGCCGGACATCGTGGTGACGGACGTGCGGATGCCGCCGAATATGGCGGACGATGGCCTGAAAGCGGCGGTGTCTCTGCGACGCGAGTTTCCGTCGCTGGCAGTCATGGTGCTCTCGCAGTACGTGGCGCCGGCCTATGCGGTGGAACTCTTCGACGTGGTCACGGCCGGGACGGGCTACCTCCTCAAAGATCGTGTCTCCGAGGTCGCGGACTTTCTATCGAGCCTTGAGGTCGTGGCGCAGGGCGGCACGGTCATCGACCCGACGGTCGCCAAGGCACTTATGGCCTCGGGGCGCTCGGGGCTGGCGGAGCTCACGCCGCGCGAGCGCGAGGTGCTCGAGCTCATGAGCCAGGGAAAATCGAACAAGGAGATTGCTTCGGCGCTGGTGCTCTCTGCGGCGGCGGTGGCCAAGCACGTGTCCAACATCTTCCTCAAACTTCGGCTCGACCCGAAGGAAGACAACCGGCGCGTGAAAGCGATTCTGGAGTACCTGGCGGCGCGGCCGTAGTTCCTTGCGAAAATTGTGCTCAGAATCGCGATAGCGGATCGATTTTCGGCAGGAACGAGCGAATACGTTTACTTACTTCGAGTAGTACTCCACGGCCTTCGGCGGCAGGCTCGATCGCGTGGGCTAAGACATTAACTCCATGTGGAGGGAGCGAGTAACTGAGTATGTGTGATGGGAGGTAATCCGTCGTCCAGGCCACGTAGGCGTTCGTAGAGCTTGCGCATCGTGGCTTTGTCCGGAATGTGCGTGGAACCAGCCGCTCGCTCTAAGACAGTCAGGGTGGTGATGAGGTTCAGGTCTCCGAAATTATGCCCTGCAGCACGCAGCCTTTCGAGGCGAGCCTGCTGGAAAGCGAGGAGTTGCTGTCCGGCGCCGTCATCAATGAGAACCGTGACCGATTTTCCTTGTTCGGCGAGCACGACGGCGTGCGCGATGACCATCGTTTCGCCGAGGTCTTTGCTGATTGTGAAACGGTCAGCGAGCGACATATCAGAGATGCGTGAGACAGCAGCAGACAACTCATCCGTAGCCTCATCAGATAGGACTTCCAAGTACTGTGAGGAAGATAGTGTCTTCCATACGCGGTACGAACGCTCAAAACGCGCATCCTGGCGCGCTTTCCGTTGGATTTCCTCACCGACGATGGCCGGCGCCGAGAGCGGGCCCAGTGTAGCAATGAGCAGACGTTCTTTATTGATAGAAAAGAAATTGAGCCCAGGTCCGGCATCTAAAATGGGACGAGAATGTGGGGTCAAGGGGCTATTCCTTATCGTCCTCGAGTTCTGCTGGCCAGTCGGAAAAGTCGACTTCGACATTGTGTATTTCGTTTGCAGAAGTTTCACGGACGAGCGGGGGAGTTGGCACGATGCCAGCGTCTTCCAGTTCTTGACGTGCTGTGTCTGCGTCGATGCCGCGGAGGGTGGCGATTGTCGCGACCGTGACCACGCCTGCTTCGTAGCCGCGGACAGCAGCAGCAAGCAAGCGCTGCGGGACACGTGGACATTGGGACTCGATTTGCAGCGAACGGTAGTGGTCGATCCACCCGAATCGTGTTGCCCAAGCACTGGTAGTAGTCTTCATCCACACCTTTTTGGTTTCTTCGGAGATGAACCCCGCAGAACATAACGCGATGGAGGCTAAAGAAGGCGAAACTCGAAAATCCTGGATGACTTGTGAAAAGTCGATGGGATCCAGGTCACCAGTGGGGGCTCCAAGTAATTCCCGGAGACCGTCGACAGGCAGGAGGAAGTGGCGTGCAAACGCATCTGCTCGAATTTCGCTGGGGCTTCGATTCGAAAGCTGATCGGCCTCGCGTGTAGACCAGTCGCGAAATAGTGCATGGGCGAGCTCATGGGCAAGTGAGCTGCGCTGGCGCATGAAGTTCGGCGTACATGCCACCGCTATGAAGGTGACGTTGCGCTTTGGGTCCCACATTGTGAGTCCATGTTCGTTAGGGTCATCGACCTTGACGACGGCGACCTGGTGGCCCGTAGTTTGCTCGATGAGCGTCGCTAGATCACCGAGTGGGCCGTTGCCGAGATGATGCTCGGAACGGAAATGAGCGGCTGCTGCTTGCGCTTCTGTTTCGTTTGACACGCCTATTGCTCCGCCTGGAATCCTTGGTCCGTGAGGTAGTCGTTGATTTCAACAAAAGAAATGAGCTTATCGCGGAGCGTAGTCATCGTAGACCCGTTGGTTGAGCGCGCCGCGTACTGAACTCGTGCGGGAGCATCGCTCGTGCCGGTAAGAAGACCCACGGTGGTGCCGGTGGCGGCAGCAATACGGACGAGCTCGGGCATGGTAGCCGTGCGGGTGCCGTTGACAATACGCGATAGCGTGGACTGCGCAAGCCCAGTGCGGTCTGCCAGTGCTCGCTGTGACAGCTGAGCGCTGACGAGGGCCTCATTGATGCGTGCCCCCACGGCGCGGGAGTCCATGGTCATCTCCGTTCTGAATCATGCAAGGTTTCTTTGATTCAGGCTACTGCTAGATCAAGTAAAAGTCCAGTAGAACAGGGAAAAGAAACACGATCCAAGCATTGGTATTAGTGATCCGGCCTTGCCGGAGAGGGTTCCTGCCGAAAATTGTGCTCAGAATCGCGATAGCTGATCGATTTTTGACAAGAACCGGGGGTTAGCGGAAGAGGGCGCGCTCGAGGATGGGCGTGACGAGCTGGATTTGCCAGTCGCGGCAATCTTCGTCGCGCAGGAGGGCCGGGATGTCCTCAGCGCGGCTAAGCGTGCCAGCGAGGTCGCTGGAGAAACGGGGCTCGCCCAGCGCAGCCCACACGGCGGCGCGGACCGCAGAGGTCTTGATGATGGTCTCGGGCTGCATGACAAGGTCGTCCGCGAGGGCGTCGATCTCGGCGCGGATGTCTTGGTAGACCTCCCAGAGTTCGGGGTAGTCGCGTGACCACGTGGACTTGCCGGGCACGGGAGCCAGCGAACGGTCAGGGCGCGGGAATGTCGAGGGGTCGGCGCGCAGGGCGGTGTCGAGGACCGTGAACCAGGCCTGGGAGGCGCCGGCGCGGCGGCGAGGGAATCCACGGGTGCGGCGGAGGGCTTCCTCGGAGCGCGGCAGGGAACGAGCGACTTCGAGAAGCGCCTTGTTCGCGAGAATTTTGCCGGGCGCGATGTCACGCGCGCGGGCTTGGCGGTCACGGTGCGTCCACAGGGCGCGGGCAGCGGCGAGCTGTGTGGGCGTGCGCAGGCTGCCGATGCCCCGTAAGCTCGTCCAGTCTGGCTCCGGCGGCGCGGTGATGGAACGGTGTTCGTCCACGATATGGGCGAATTCGGCGTTAGCCCAGCCGAGCTTGCCTTCCTCGGCGAGGATATCGGCGAGCTTACGGCCGAGTTCGAGGAGAAGCTCGACGTCGAGGGCGGCATAGGCAAGCTGGTGGGCGGGGATGGGGCGTGCGGACCAGTCCGCGTCGCCGTATGCCTTCTCGAGCTCGACGTCGAAGAGCTCCTCGAGCATGGCGCCAAGGTTCGGGTGGTCGAAGCCGGCCATGCGGGCGGCGAGTTCCGTGTCGAAGATGGCGCTGGGGTAGAGACCGAGCCAGGCGAGGCAGGGAAGATCGCTAGGTGCGGCGTGCATGATCCAGCCCTGGTTGTTGAGCACGGGGGCGAGCGCTGTGGTCAGCGCGTCGCGACCGCCTTCGGGATCGAGGAGGACCGTGCCGGAGCCTGCGCGGCGAATCTGCAGCAGGAAGGCGCGGTCGTCATAGCGGAACGCGGAGGCGCGCTCCGTGTCGATGGCAAACGGGCCGGAGCCCGCCGCAAGCCGGTCCGCGGCGCGCTGGAAGGCGGCTGGGGTCGCGGCGACGGGTGGGATGCCGTCCGCGGGCCTATCGAGAAGATGGGACATTAGCCGCGCATAAGGTCGGTGACGCCCTCCGGCGGAAGGCCGGCGACGTTGGCGAGGACCGCGGCAAAGGCCTCCACGTGCGAGGAGAGATCGATGCCGTCCGCGGTCCAGGAGGCGCGCATTTCCATCTGGTGGGCGCGCGGCGGGCCGCCGATTTCGCCGAAGCGGACAGACGCCGTGGACGTCACGGTGCCGCCGAGGTTGGTGTACTCGGCGTGGCAGGCAGACAGAGACTCGGTGAGCCATTCCCAGGCGACATCGGGAAGCAGCGGGTCAGAGGCGACCTCGGAGTCCATGTCGGCCTGGATATAGGCGACAAGGCGCATAGAGCCGGTCCACGACTCCTCCGCGGCCGGGTCGTGGAGCAGGATGAGGCGACCAAAGGCATCGCCCTCGGAGTCCTGCGGGACGACGTCGAGGTCCTGATCGCCCACCTCGAGGCCAATCGCGTGGCTAAACGGCGCCAGCTTCTGCGGCGGACGGATGGTGCCCAGCGTGATCTCGGGACGCATGCGCGCGGCGTGCATGGACTCGACGGCCTGCGTGAAGGCGGCGGGGGTGCCGGACTCACGGGGGGCATCGGCAGGCTCGGTAGGGCGGAGCTCTGTAGGCTGCTGCGAATTAGTTGGGGTCACGGGGGATAAACCTAGCCGGTGGGTGAGGCTGGGGGTGTGAGGCGCGCCGTGTGGGGTGGAAAGGTGCGCACGGGGCGGTATCCAACTTAAGATGGACTGCGTTCAACCTTTTTACTTTCATGGAGGATTCATGGCCAAGCTTGATTTCGAGGAGCTCAACTCCCGTCAGCAGTACTCGCAGCATGCGGTTTTCCGCGTCTACCCGGGCGCGCTGGGCGCCGAACGCGATGAGGCTATCGCACAGGCCCAGGCCTTCTTCGCTGGTTTGGATGAGGCGATCACCGTTCGTGGCATCTACGACCTGTCCGGCATGCGTGCATCTGCCGACTACATGATCTGGTGGCACGCGGAGGAGTTCTCCGATATCCAGAAGGCGTTCGCGGACTTCCGCCGCGAGACGACCCTGGGGCAGGTCTCTGAAGTCACCTGGGTGGGCAATGCGCTCCACCGCCCGGCCGAATTCAACCGCTCGCACCTACCGTCCTTCATCATGGGCGAGGAGCCGGGCGAGTGGATTGCGGTCTACCCGTTCGTGCGTTCCTACGACTGGTACACGATGGACCCGCAGGAGCGCCGCCGCATCCTCGTCGAGCACGGCAAGCAGGCGCGTAACTACCCCGATGTGCGCGCGAACACCGTGCCGGCCTTCGCGCTGGGTGACTACGAGTGGATGCTCGCGTTCGAGGCCCCGACCCTCGACCGCATCGTTGACCTCATGCACCTAATGCGTTACACCGAGGCGCGCCACCACGTGCGTGAGGAGATTCCGTTCCACACCGGCCACCGCGTGGCGGATGTGGCGGATCTGATTAAGATTCTCCCGTAAAACGATGTGAAGGGCCGCACCTCGGTGGTGCGGCCCTTGTTTTATTTTTCTACCGGCTTCTCTTCGAGATTCAGGCAGATGGAATTAATGCAGTAGCGCAGGTCCGTGGGCGTGTCATAGCCTTCGCCCTCAAAGACGTGGCCCAGGTGCGAGTTGCAGTTGGCGCAGCGGACCTCCGTGCGCACCATGCCGTGGGAGGTATCCGTGTGCTCGACGACCTTTTCGCCCGCGAGCGGGGAGAAGAAGGACGGCCAGCCGCAGTGGGACTCGAACTTCTCAGTGGAGCGGAACAGCTCGGCACCGCACGCGCGGCAGGAGTAGACGCCCTCCGTGGTCGTGTTGGTGTATTCGCCGACATGCGGCGGTTCCGTGCCCGCCTGGCGCAGGACGTAGAACTCCTCCGGCGTGAGGCGCTTCTTCCACTCTTCGTCCGCGATCAGCTTGAAATCAGTCATGGCGCGATTCTACGCGCTCATGGGCCCACCATCCCAAGGCTGCGGCGCTTACACCGATGATAACGAAGGCCCATCCCGCGGTGCCCGCGAAGAAATTCATCCACCGTCCCGCGTCTGGCCACTGCACAGAAGTCCACGACATGGGCGCGAGACACAGCACGGCGCCGAGCCACGGCAGCCACGTCTCCAGCGCGTTGCGGCGCGCGAAAATGGTGAATAAAAGGGGCGCGATCCACATGGAGTAGTACTGCTGTCCGAGGCTTGAGAGGAAGAACACGCCCACGAGGACGAGCGGAGCCGTGGTCATAGCCCAGAGCGCGACGTCGGTGTGGCGGCGCCTGAGGAGGGCGATGAGTCCGGCGGCGACTATGAGCGCCATGCCTGTCCAGACTGTGTAGTAGAGTCCGCTGTTTAGCTGGAAGTAGGCGTTGACGCCGGGCCACGAGGAGTTGGCGTAGTCGCGCGTGGTTCCAAGGTAGGGGAGAAGCTTGCCCGTGAAGTCTTCCGTGCCGGGCACGAGCGGCCAGGCAATAACGTTGGTCAGCACCGGCACGCCGATGCCGCCGACGAGGCCCTTCCAGTCCAGTTTGACGATGTGCAAGGCAAGTAGCGGTGCAAACTGCGGCTTGACGAGGATGGCAATGCCAAGGACGAGTCCGGCAAGCCACATCTTTTTTGTCTGGCCTTGTGCGCCCCTGATGAACAGGTAGAGCCAGCCGGTGAGCAAGAGGAGAAGGACGCCGTTGATATTGGAGAAGGTCAGCGTGTTGGTGACAGACTCGGTGGCACATGCGAGAGCGATGGCGATGGGGAGCGTGGCGCCGCTTAAGGGTTTGTTAACGAGTCTGGTGAGGAGTGCTAGTGCGACGATGATGCACGCGGCGTTGGCGAGGATGAACGCCATGCGCGCGGCCGTTGGGTTATCCGCGAGGCCCAGCGGTGTGAGCAGAAGCGTGGCGCCGGGGTTGTAGAGATAGAGCGGATCGACCTGGTCGTAGGCCTGTGCGTAGACGGAGTCGCCAGCCAGCATGCGGCGGACGGCGGAGTAGACCGTCGTGAAGTCGTCCGTAGGGGAGCCGTTGACGGCGCTGATGAGAATCCGGTGTGCGATAAGGACAAGTGCGAGCGGCCACGCGGCGGCGCGGAGGACGCGGTGGCTGATGCTTGGTGCGGCTGTCTCGGGCCCGTCATTCTGTGAGGCCGGGGCGGCCGGCTCGCCGAAGCCGGGGGCTAGGGCGTGCCGGGCGGTAAACAGGCCGTCGATTCTCGCGCGCAGGGATTCATTCACGTGTGTGGATTCTAGGGAATAGGCGCAGGGAACATGGGGTGCCACACGGAGTACGGGCAAGCAAAAACCCCGGTTGCGAGGTGAACTCGCCGCCGGGGCTGATTGTGGTCCTAGTTGGGATTGAACCAACGACCTTTCCGGTGTGAACGGAACGCTCTCCCACTGAGCTATAGGACCTCATTGGGTACAGGAGAAAAGTAGCACGCTCCTGTGTGCGGTACCTAATCGGCAGGTCGGGGTGAAATCGTGGCGCGGATCGCTGGGCTGCGCCGTGTTCGAGTGGCCGTGACGGTGTCGTGTGGTGCTGAAATGACAGTGGTGTCATTCGGGTGCGTGTCTCGGGTGCTTGGGGGATGAGTGAAACCCGCGTCTGAACGGGCGATTTGGCAAACTGTGGCTCCAAAGGATAATGTTTCTACTCGCACCGCACAGTGTTGTTAATTCTTACATCAAAACATCACATCGCAGTGCATGCGGATGTAGCGCAGTTGGTAGCGCATCACCTTGCCAAGGTGAGGGTCGCGAGTTCGAGTCTCGTCATCCGCTCAGGTACTTCTCTTCTTTGAGAGTGTACTGTTGAGGCGGTAAGCCACGGTGGAATGGCCGAGTGGTGAGGCAAAGGTCTGCAAAACCTTGCACACGGGTTCGATTCCCGTTTCCACCTCAAAGTCTTCACGTGAAGATGCCCGCGCGATTAGCTCAGCGGGAGAGCGCTTCCCTGACACGGAAGAGGTCACTGGTTCAATCCCAGTATCGCGCACAGAAACCCCTCGGGTTTCGAATGCGGATGTAGCGCAGTTGGTAGCGCATCACCTTGCCAAGGTGAGGGTCGCGAGTTCGAGTCTCGTCATCCGCTCAGATTAAAGCGTCGCCCTACGGGGCGGCGCTTTTGCGTTGTGGGCGTTGTGCGGTGTTGGGGAAGCGTGAAAAACTGGAACGGCTGTGTTTTTGCCGAGAAGTGGTGCGAAATTGGCGGTTGGGGAGGGCTTCGACGGCAAAATGCCCTCGAGTGAAGGGAGCCGCGGCGGATGTGGCGCGAAAGTGTGACGTACATCTTTGTTGGGAACCATTGGCAGTGAGGCAACGACTACCTGGGTATCGCGCGCTGGTCCCGAGGCGGAAAGCTGTGGGGGTAGGCGGCGGCGATACGATGTGATAATTGCACGGATACTTTCCGTACTTTGAGACAAGGAGCATCACCTTCATGAGAATTCTTCGTTCGGGCCTTCGTTCGAGTGCAGCAGCGCTCGTCGCGGCAGCGGCACTCGCAACGGCACCGGTTGCTCAGGCCCACGACTCAGTGGTGGGCGGCAACGTGGTAAGCGATGCGCCGCTTGAAGAGTTCCCAAAGGAAATCACGCTGGAGTTCTCCGCGATTCCGCGCGAGGGGTTCAATACCTTCGCGGTGACGGACACGAACTCGGGCGACGTGATCTTCGATGCGGAGCCGACCGTGGACGGCCGCGAGCTCACCGTGGAGACGCCGGAAGGCGTGAACCCGGGACCGGGCCACTACCAGGTGGGATTCCAAATCACGTCCTCGGATGGACATGCGACGCGTGGCTCGGTGCCGTTTGACGTTGCTGGCCAGGCGGCTGGTTCCTCCGAGGAATCCACGACGGGCGATCCGGTCGCGGATGCGGCGCAAAATGCGTCGACGCCGTGGAAGTGGATCATCGCCGTGGGGGCGGTCCTTGCAGTTATCGCAGTACTCATCCTCTTCGCGGCAAAGTCTCGCCGTAATGATTAAGAAAGGCACGTTCATGCTCAATACTCGTACCGTCCTCGTTTCTTCCGTCGTCGCCGCGGCCCTCGCGCTTGCGGCATGCTCGCCGGCGCAGGAGAACGACTCGGCAGAGAAGGTGGACACTGCATCGTCCGCAGCGGCAAAGGCTAGCGCGGACAAGAGCGCTGAAGCAGGTTCTGAAGAGCACGCCATGGGCGACATCCACATGCACGACGGCGTCGTGCGTGAGATGGCCGCGGACTCGGATATGACCGCCATCTTCGGCGAGATCCACAACGGCTCGAATAAGGACATCCACGTCACGGGCTTCACCACGTCCATTGACGCCAAGATGAACCAGATTCACGAGGTCGTCGACGGTGTCATGCAGGAAGACACCGATGGTCTCATGATCCCGGCCGGCGAGTCCGTGACCCTGGCCCCGGGCGGCCAGCACCTCATGCTCATGGGTGTTGCCGAGCCGGTCATGGCTGGCGAGGAAGTCGACGTCACGCTGGAGCTTGAGGACGGCACGACCGTCGACCTGGGTGCGCAGCCGGTGCGTTCCATGAACGCCGGCGAGGAGGGCTACCAGGACATGGAAGGCGGCATGGCCGGAATGTCGGAGATGCCAGGGATGGCGGACATGTCCGAGCACGACCACGCCCACTAAGGACTAGCAATGACACATGCGCAGTTGGGACGCCGCGAGCTCATGGCCGGCGGCGCCGTCGCGGCAAGCGCGCTCGTGGTGGCGAGCTGTGCCCGCGGTAAAGAAGCGGATCCGGTCGGTCAGGCAACGAGTGGGGAGAAAGGGGCATCGGTCAGCGGTGCCCCGCTTGCGGATGCCATTGTGCCTTTTGATGGCGAGCACCAGGCGGGCGTGCAAACGCCCTCGCAGGCGCACGTCAACCTCGTCGGATTTAACCTCAAGGATGGGGCGGGGCAGCGTGGGGCGCGCAACCTGATGCGGCTGTGGACCGAGGACGCGCGGGCGTTGTGCACGGCGGAAACGCCGCGCGGATCGCTCGAGCCGGAGATGACGCAGACCCCCGCGAACCTCACGGTGACGTGCGGCTGGGGCGAGTCTTTCTTCGCAAAGATTGGTGCGCAGAAGCCGGAGTGGCTGGGCGACGTCCGCTCGTATACGAGGGACAAGCTGCGCCCTGAATGGGGCCAGACGGATGTCGTGCTACAGATTTGTTGCGACGATCAGCTCACGGCCTCGCACGTCCTGCGCCATATGGTGCGCTCGGGCGCGTCGTATGCGGACGTGGCGTGGGTGCAGCAGGGCTTCCTCAATGCTAACGGCTCGTTGGAGGACGGGGAGACCCCGCGCAACGTGTTCGGCCAGAAGGACGGGACCGTCAATCCCAAGACGGACGCGGACTTTGGCGAGCAGGTATGGATTGAGGATGGGCCGTTCAAGGGCGGCACGGCGATGGTCGTGCGGCGCATCAATATGAACATGGAGACGTGGGAGGAAGTCGACCGTCATGCGCGGGAGATTTCCATTGGCCGCACGTTGGATAACGGTGCGCCGCTGTCGGGCACGGAAGAAAACGATCCGGTGGACCTCGAGGCGCGCGACAAGTACGGGTTGAAGGCTATTGACCCGACGTCGCACGTGGCGCGTGCCCATCCGCCGGCGGACCATCCGGAGCAGGTCATTTTGCGCAGGCCGTATAACTTTGACCTGGCGCCCTCACCGGAACGGCCGGGGGAATTGTCTAACTCCGGGCAGATCTTTATCTGCTTTCAGAAGAATCCGCGCGAGCAGTTTGAGCCCATTCAAGCGCGCCTGGATGAGGTCGATCAGCTCAATACGTGGATTACGCACGTGGGCTCGGCGATGTACTACGTGGTGCCCGGTACGCAGGGCGGTACTAGTTGGGGAGAAAACCTCTTAAAGGGGTAGACTTATTCGCTGTATCTTGACCTTTAGCGGGGCTGGCCAGGTATGCCCGTCCCGCGTGAGCGCATAAGGAGCGCGACATGGCGGAAATGATCCCTGCTGTACCGGTGAACTACGAGCCCGTGACGGTCCCGGCCGGCACTCCGGTGGGCCAGGCCCTCAAGGACTTGCCGAACAAGGGCCCGGAGGCCGTTGTGGTTGTCCGTGACGAGAGCGGCATGCTCTTCGACCTCTCCCACACCCCGGAGACGGACACCGTGTTCACGCCGGTCGCAGCGAGTGAGGAAGACGGTCGCGCCGTCATCCGCCACTCCACGGGTCACGTCATGGCGCAGGCCGTGCAGGATCTTTTCCCGGGCACGAAGTTGGGCATTGGCCCGGCCATCGAGAACGGCTTCTACTTTGACTTCCAGACGGCCGAGCCGTTTACGCCGGAAGACCTGAAGAACATTGAGAAGCGGATGAAGAAGATCATCAAGTCCGCACAGCGCTTCGAGCGCCACACCTACGCCTCCAACGAGGAAGCGGAGAAGGCGCTGGCCGAGGAGCCGTTCAAGCTCGAGCTCGTGGTCGACAAATCCAACGTCGACCCGGATTCGGACGAGGCCGCCGAGGTGGGCGCGGGCGATCTCACGCACTACGACAACGTCAACCCGCGCACGGGCGAGGTCGAGTGGTTCGACCTGTGCCGTGGGCCGCACGTGCCGACCACGAAGTACATCCCGGCCTTCGCGCTCACCCGTTCTTCTGCCGCCTACTGGCGTGGCGACCAGAACAATGCCGGCCTGCAGCGCATCTACGGCACGGCCTTCGAGTCCAAGGAGCAGCTCGAGGCGTACCAGACCATGCTGGAAGAGGCGGAGAAGCGCGACCACCGCCGCTTGGGCCAAGAGCTGGACCTGTTCAGCTTCCCGGACGAGATTGGCTCTGGCTTCCCGGTGTTCCACCCGAACGGCGGCATCATCCGTCTGGAGATGGAGGAGCACTCCCGTCGCCGCCACATCGCGGCCGGCTACGACTTCGTCAACACTCCGCACATCACGAAGGGCGACCTCTTCGCCAAGTCCGGCCACCTAGACTTCTACAAGGACGGCATGTTCCCGCCCATGCAGCTCGACGGCGAGACGGACGAGAAAGGCAACGTCACCAAGCAGGCGCAGGATTACTACGCCAAGCCGATGAACTGCCCCATGCACAACCTCATCTTCGCGTCGCGTGGTCGCTCCTACCGTGAGCTGCCGCTGCGCCTCTTCGAGTTCGGTACGGTCTACCGCTACGAGAAGTCGGGCGTTATCCATGGCCTCACGCGTGCCCGCGGCTTCACGCAGGACGACTCGCACATCTACTGCACCGAGGATCAGCTCGAGGAAGAGCTCACGAGCGTGCTCGAGTTCATCATCTCGCTGCTCAAGGACTACGGCTTGGACGACTTCTACCTGGAGCTGTCCACCAAGGACCCGAATAAGTTTGTGGGCTCGGACGAGATTTGGGAGCGCTCCACGGAGATCCTGCAGCGCGTCGCGGAGCGTTCGGGCCTCGAGCTCGTGCCGGACCCGGCGGGTGCCGCGTTCTACGGCCCGAAGATTTCGGTCCAGGCGCGTGACGCTATTGGCCGTACGTGGCAGATGTCCACGGTGCAGCTCGACTTCAACCTGCCGGAGCGTTTCGAGCTGGAGTACACCGCGCAGGACGGCACGAAGAAGCGCCCGATCATGATCCACCGCGCGCTCTTCGGCTCCATCGAGCGTTTCTTCGGCGTGCTGCTTGAGCACTACGCCGGCGCCTTCCCGGCCTGGCTGGCGCCGCACCAGGTCATCGGTATTCCGGTCGCGGACGATTTCGCGCCGCACTTGGAGAGGATCATGGAGCAGCTGCGTGCCCGCAGTGTGCGCGCGACTGTCGATACCTCGGACGACCGCATGCAGAAGAAGATCCGCAATCACACCACGGGCAAGGTGCCGTTCATGCTCCTAGCCGGTGCCCGCGATGTCGAGGCCGACGCCGTGTCCTTCCGCTTCCTGGACGGCACGCAGGTCAACGGCGTGCCGGTGGGCCGCGCGGTCGATGTCATCGAGGACTGGATCCGCTCGCGCAACAACGAGCAGCCGTCTGAGGGAAACATCGGTGCCCGCGTTTAAGCCTTCCGATGCCGCCGGTTCGGCCGACGTGCCCGCGGGCGAGCCCGCTCACGCGGGCACGTACGTTGACTCCGGCGTAGGCACGCCCGATCGCTTGGAGCGTCTGTGGGCGCCGTTCCGACAGGCCTACATCACGGACCCGGGACGCACGTCCACGGATCCCTTCGTCGAGGCGCCGAAGAAGTCGGACGAGGACGCGCTCATCATCGCGCGCGGCGAGCACGTCTATGCGTTGCTCAACCTGTTTCCGTATAACGCGGGGCACCTCATGGTCGTGCCGTACCGCAAGGAATCCCAGCTGGAGAACCTGACGGACGCGGAAACGGCTGAGCTTATGGCCTTCGCGAAGAAGGCTGTGCGCACGCTCAAGCGCGTCTGCCGGCCGGAGGCCATCAACGTCGGCTTCAACCTGGGTAAGGCCTCGGGCGGCTCGGTGGGTGACCATCTTCACCTGCACGTCGTGCCGCGCTGGGCGGGCGACAGCAACTTTATGACTATCATCGACGGCACGAAGGTTTTGCCTGCGTTGCTGCGGGATACCCGCGCGGTGCTCGCCGCAGGGTGGCAAGAAATCGAAGAGGAAGACAAGCATGCTTAGTGTGCATGGCCGCAAGCCGGCCGCCGTCGTGGTGGAACCCGTCGCCAAGACATTTCTCAAAATGGGGCTCACGCCCAACGTCGTGACCGTGGTGGGCACGGTGGTCACCATCGCGATCGCCGTGGTCCTCATCCCCACGAACCATCTCTTCGCTGCCGCCATCCTCTCCGGTCTCTTTGCCGCGTTCGACATGCTCGATGGCACGATGGCCCGCATGACCACGGGCGGTTCGCGTTTTGGTGCGACCCTCGATGCGTCGTGCGACCGCATCACGGACGGCGCACTGTTTGCCTCCATCGTCTACTGGTTGGTTTACGTGGACCACGCGAGCTCGTGGACCGTGGTGGCGTGCCTCATCGTTCTCGTGTGCTCGCAGGTCATTTCGTATATCAAGGCGCGCGGAGAGGCGAGCGGTTTCACGATTGTGGGCGGTCTCATCGAGCGCCCCGAGCGCCTCATCATCGGTCTCGTGGGCGTGGGCTTCGAGGGCCTCGGCATCCCGTACTCCATCGAGGTCGCCCTGTGGATCCTCGTGGTCGGTTCCATCTGGACCGTTATTGAGCGCATGCTGCAGGCCCGCCGCCAGGACACGAAGGCACGCTTTAAAGAAGACCTCTAGAAAGGCCGGACACGCATGAGCAAGCCTGCTCTCCTGACCGAACACCTTGCCGCCGCCGGTTACCTCGCCGGCTGGCGGCTTGTCCGCTATTTACCGGACTCCGTGGCCTCGTGGATCTTCGAGCGCGGGGCCGATTATGCCTCGGACAACGGCCGGGGCATGGAGATGCTCCGCCGCAACCTGGCGCGTGTCGTGGGCCCGGAGAACGTCACGCGCGAGCTGGTGCGCGATTCGATACGCTCCTACATGCGCTACTGGAAAGAGGCGTTCCGCCTGCAGGCTTTGCATGAGGATCCGCATCTTCTAGCGAAGCTGAACGCGGGGTTGCAGGGGTTTGAGCATTTCGCGGCATCGGAAAGCACAGGGCGCGGGGTCATCCTGGCGCTGCCGCACTCGGGCAACTGGGACATGGCTGGCGTGACGCTTATCGGGCGCGGCCGATCGTTTACGACGGTGGCCGAGCGGGTCAAGCCTGAAGTCCTCTTCAACGCCTTCGTGGATTTCCGCGAGTCCCTGGGCTTCGAGGTGTTGCCGCTCACGGGCGGGGAGCACCCCATGGCGCACCTTAAGTCTGTGCTCGAGCAAGGAGGCGTCGTGTGCCTGCTCGCCGAGCGCGACCTCACGCGTACCGGCGTCACCGTGAATTTCTTTGGCGAGGAGGCCAACTTCGCGGCGGGCCCGGCGGTCCTCGCGCGGGAGACGGGCGCGGCACTGCACGTCGTGCACTCCTGGTTCGAGGGCGACGGCTGGGGCCTGAGCGTCTCCGAGCCGGTCGAGGTGACGACGGTGGAGGAGACCACTCAGCGCCTCGCCGATGGCTTTGCGGAGAACATCGAGGCGCACCCGGCGGATTGGCATATGCTGCAGCCGGAGTGGAACGTCGACGTAGAGGCGCGTCGCACGCGCCGCGCGAAAGGACAATGAATGAAAATTGGCTTTGTCTGCCCTTATTCTTTCGATGAGCCCGGCGGCGTGCAGGCGCACATCATTGACTTGGCGACGGTACTCATCGAGCGCGGCCACGAGGTCCAGGTGCTGGGCCCCGCGGCGCCGGAAACCTCGCTGCCGGACTTCGTGGTCAAGGGCGGAGGCTCGATTCCCATCAACTACAACGGCTCCGTGGCGCGATTGTCCATTGGACCGCAGGTTGTGCGGACGACGCGTCGGTTTATCCGCGAGGGCAACTTCGACATCCTCCACATTCACGAACCCAATAGTCCGTCCTTTTCCATGGCGGCGCTGCGGATTGCGCAGGGGCCCATCGTGGCGACGTATCACGCCTCGGCGGCAAGTTCGCGGCTGCTCACCATGGCTAAGCCCTTCCTCATGCCCATGCTGGAAAAGGTCCGCGGCGGGATAGCGGTCTCTGAGATGGCACGGCGCTGGCAGGTGGAACAGCTGGGCGGCGACCCTGTGCTCATTCCGAACGGCGTGGATACCTCCGTCTACGCGGCGGCCGCGCGCGAGCCTTCCACTGAGGGCCCTGTGGAGATTGTCTTCTTGGGCCGCCTCGATGAGCCGCGCAAGGGGCTCGACGTCCTGCTCAAGGCCCTGGAGGTTCTGGAGCGCGACGTCCGCGTGACCGTCATGGGCGGCGGCAGCCCGCGCTCCGTGGAGGGTGTGGACTTCGTGGGCCGAGTGTCGGACGCGGAGAAGGCCGAGATTCTCGGTCGCGCGGATATTTATGTCGCGCCGAACCTGGGCGGGGAGTCCTTCGGCATTGTGCTCGTCGAGGCCATGGCGGCCGGCGCGGCCGTCGTCGCCAGCGACCTTGAAGCTTTCGCGGCCGTGTGTGACGCGGACTCGGAACAGCCCGCGGGCCGACTCTTCCGGACCGGCGACGCCGCGGACCTCGCGCTTGCCCTGCGTGAGCTCACTGACTCGCCAGAACAGCGCGCTCGGCTACGCGACGCCGGATGTGCACGGGCTGCGATATATGACTGGGACAACGTGGCCACGCAGGTGCTGCAGGTCTACGAGACGGTCCAGGACGGATCGAAGGTGAGGGCGTAATGGATTATGTGATCGTTGCCGTCGTCGCGATTATCGTCGCGGTTATCCTTGCCTGGGCGTATTTTACGGCGCAGCGGCTCAATCGCCTGCACATACGTATCGACTCTTCGCTCGCGCAGCTCGAGGCGGCGCTAGACCGCCGGGCTGCGGTGGCGGCGGCTCTCGAACCCTCGCTGCGCGAGGCGGCCCGCGCCGCGGAGTCCGCCACGCTTACGGACGGCGCCTTTGAACAGCGAAGCGTGTGCGAGCGCGAACTCACGGCCGACATTGCGCGTGCGTTCCCGCAACGGCCAGCTGAGCTCGTCGAGGCCGAGACCCGGGTGCAGCTCGCGCACCGTTTTTATAACGAAGCGGTGTCCGATACCCGCGCGTTGCGTCTGCGGCCGCTCGTGCGCGGCCTGCGCCTGGGCGGCACGGCGCGCCTGCCGGAGTTCTTTGAATTCGTCGGCCTGCCGGAGGCGCAGTAGTAAGGCGCGGTGACGTTATAGCTTCGGGGAGGGCGCAGAGTGTGGGTGGCTCTGCGCAGGCTGTTCGCGCTGGGGGTCTGCTTCCGCCGCGGGATTGCTGCTCGGCGCAGCGGCTGTGGACGTGACGCCCGGCGTACCGGCCGCTGGCCCGGCGCTCATCGCGCCGCTGCGCGGATTCCGGCAGGCAAGAACGAACCACACCGCGGCGACTAGTGCCATGAGCACGACGAGGACGTTGCGCAGTGCAAGGGCGGCGATGGGCAGAAACTGCGTGCCATCGGGGGAGTAGATGGCCTCGTAGTTGAACGGGTAGACGAAGGTGCCCAGGCCGGCGCAGACGACGGCGAAGACGGCGAGCGTCCACAGCAGCGTGCGCTGCGCGGTGGGCCAGCCGCCGCGCGCCAAGGCGACCACGAGGAGGGGCCCAAGCCACGTGATGTACTGCGTGGAAAAGACCTTGTTCGTCACGATGAGCAGAAGGACCATGAGGACGAAGAAGGCGAGGGTGCTCTCCGGGGTCCAGCCGCCACGGATAAAACGATAGAGGGCCCAGCCCAAGCCGAAGAGGACGACGGCAGCCATGGCGAACGTGGTGATCTGGGTGGCCGTCTCAACGCCGGGGCCGGTGATTTCGAAGCTCTTGGAGGGGGCATAGGCAAGCTTCCATGTGCCCAGGTCGAAGAAGTTGCGGTAGACGAACGGAGTGGCGGCGACGGACTCGATCTGGAGGCCGCGGACCTCTTGGTAATCAAGCGGCGAAGTGAGCCGGTCCACGCCCGCGAAGGCGATGGTCGCGGCGACGACGGCGGCGCCGGTGCCCACGAAGGCTGCAAGTGCGGACCACGTGCGCCCACGGGTGGCCCGGCCCACGATGCCCGCGGCGAGCACGCCCGGCCACAGCTTCATGGCGGTGGCGATAGCCACCATCGCGCCGGACAGAGCCGGGTGCTTGAAGAGGAAGTATCCCGCGGCCGCGACGACGAGGGCGGGGAAGAGGTCGAGACGCAGCAGGAAGACCTGGCCGGCGGCCGTGCCGAAGAAGACCCAGAGCCACGCGGCATCGATGGCAGCCTTCGTCTCAGGATGGCGACGCAGCACGAGCGCCATAAACGCCGCGTCGAGGACGAGGATCATAATGGGGAAGGCGATCCAATAGACGTGAAAGTCGGGGCCGACGAGACGGGCAAGCAGCGCCGAAGGCAGCTGACCGAGCCACGGGTATTCCGTCATGGCCTTGGGGTCATCCCCGTAGATGCCAAAGTGGTAGTAGTACACGTCGCCCAGCGGATTGTCTTCGAGCTTGATAAACCAGACGGAGAGCAACCGGGCGACGACCCAGCCGACCCACACGGCGGGGACGGAACGGAGGAGACGAGACAACATGCGGGCAACTTTCACGCGGCGAGGGTAGACGTAACCCCTAGAACAATAGCAAGTGAGATCGGTCCTATACTTGCACCGTTGGCCCGGGGTCGCCCGGGCGCCATGAACGGGCGTTAGCGACGTGCTCTAATGTTAGCGGACCACGGAGGAGATCACCATGCAAAGAATCGCGGATGTGCTCGCCTTGCGCGCGACGGACCCGCTCCACGCGGCGACGCAATTCCTGGGTCCCGCGGTGCCTTCGAACATCACGCGGACGTTTGGCGGTCAGGTCGCCGGGCAGGCCCTGCGCGCGGCGCAACACACCGTAGAGGACAAACTCGTCCACTCGCTGCACTGCTACTTCGTGGCGCCGTCTGACTCCACAAAGCCACTGGAGCTGCGGGTGGAAAAGCTTCGCGACGGCCGCTCGTTTTGTGTGCGTGAGACGCGTGCCTACCAGGACGGCGACCTCAAGAACGTCATGATCGCAAGCTTTCACCGCTCCGGTGACTTGGGCCCCAGCCATGCCGCGCCCATGCCGAGGGTTCCGGACGCGGAGACCCTCGAGCCGGCCCCGGCGCACGCGGCATCGGCACGCGTGGTGCTCGGTGACTGGGCGGAGTGGGACATCCGCGTCGTTCCGGACCGGGACATGGATATTCCGTCGCCCACTGGTCGTGGCTTTGGTGACGCGTGGCTGCGCAACACAGCGGCGGACCTGCCGGACGATGACGCGTTCCACCAGGCGGCGCTGACGTATATGACGGACATGCTGCTTCTGCGCGCGACGCTCATCCCGCACTCCGGCGCGCGCGTGCAGATGGCCAGCCTCGATCACGTGGTGTGGTTCTTCCGTCCGCTGCGCGTGACTGACTGGCTGCTTTACCATTTGGATTCGCCATCGGCGGAAAATGGCACGGGGCTCGCGCGCGGCCTCATTTACAACCACCACGGCGAGCTCGTCGCAGCGACGTCCCAGGAAGGACTCACGCGCGCGACCCCTGAGCAACACTGGGCTTAAACCCTGCACGTTAAGGGAGGGTCTTTAAAAACGGCCCAGGCGTAAATCCGTATAATGGGCAACCGAGAAAAATTCGCCAATCCGAAAGGGGATGGACCATGTCCGGCCACTCCAAATGGGCTACCACGAAGCACAAGAAGGCAGCCAACGACGCCAAGCGCGGCAAGGAATTTGCCAAGCTGATCAAGAACATCGAGGTTGCGGCTCGGACTGGTGGAGGCGATCCGGCGGCGAACCCGACCCTCGACGACATGATCAAGAAGGCCAAGAAGGCCTCCGTCCCGAACGACAATATCGAGCGTGCCCGCAAGCGCGGCTCCGGCGAAGAGGCCGGTGGCGCAGACTGGGAGACCATCATGTACGAGGGCTACGGCCCTAACGGCGTGGCCATGCTCATCGAGTGCCTTACCGATAACCGCAACCGTGCGGCCACGGACGTGCGCACCGCGATGTCCAAGAACGGCGGCAACCTGGGTGAGTCCGGTTCCGTGTCCTACATGTTCTCCCGCACCGGCCTGGTCTTCGTGGCCAAGGGCGAGCTGACCGAGGATGACGTCCTCATGGCCGTGCTCGACGCTGGTGCCGAAGAGGTCAACGACTTGCGCGAGCGCTTTGAGGTTGTCTGCGCCCCGGGCGATATCCCGGCCGTCAAGGACGCGCTCACCGAGGCTGGCATTGAGGTCGACGACACGGATAACGATTTCCGTGCTTCCGTCGACGTGCCGCTGCAGGCCAACGACGCGAAGAAGATCTTCCGCCTCATCGACGCCCTCGAGGAGTCGGATGACGTGCAGAACGTCTACACCAACATGGATCTCTCGGACGAGGTCCTCGCTGAGCTCGAGGCTGAAGACTAAGCTTTCGTAGCGTGTCAAGGGGCGCCCGCGCGGCGCCTCTTTTTTGTGCTAATTTATAGAACGTATGTAGCAAAAGGAGGTGGCGCGTGCGCGTCATGGGCATCGACCCGGGGCTTACCCGGTGTGGCTTGTCCGTGGTCCAAACGGGCCGCGGCCGCCAAGTCTTTCCCGTTGCCGTGGGCGTGGCCCGCACGCCGTCGGGCGCGGAGCTGGGGGAGCGTCTCCTGCGCCTGTCGCAGGCGGTGCGCGAATGGATGGATGACTACACGCCGGACGTCGTCGCCATCGAGCGCGTGTTTGAGCGTGGTGAGGTCTCCACAGTCATGCACACGGCCCACGCCGTGGGTGTGCTCGTCCTCGCCGCGGCGGAGCGCGACATCCCCGTCTACATGTACACTCCGTCCGAGGTCAAGAAGGCTATCTCCGGAAACGGCCGCGCGGACAAGAAGCAGATGACGGCCATGATTACCCGTATCCTCGGCCTGACAGCTCCGCCTAAGCCTGCCGATGCCGCCGATGCCCTCGCGTTGGCCGTCTGCCACGCCTGGCGCGCCCCGTTGCTCGCCCGCCAAGCCCAGGCACTCGGCACAGGCTCCGGCGTCGCGCCTGGCACCACTGGCGGCACGAACGCCTCACGCACCCGTACGTCTCATCTCTAGGAGGATTCCATGATTGCTTCCCTGCACGGCGAGGTCATTGATATCGCACTCGACCACGCCGTCATTGAATGCGCGGGCGTGGGCTACAGCGTGCTCGCCACGCCCACCACGCTGTCCATGCTGCGCCGCGGCGAGGAGACCCGAGTGCTGACTTCGCTGGTGGTCAAGGAAGACTCCATGACCCTCTACGGGTTTAGTGATTTTGCAGACCGTGACATGTTCCACACGCTGCAGACCGTCTCCGGCATGGGCGCCAAGCTCGCCATGGCGGCGCTGTCCGTCATGGGCGCGGGCGACCTCGCCGCAGCAATCTCGGGCGGGGACACCAAGCGCCTCCAGTCCATCCCCGGCGTGGGCAAGCGCATGGCCGAACGCATGGCCCTGGAGCTCAAGGACAAGGTGTCTGCCTTTACTTCTGCCGTACCCGACGCCGGAACCTCGGCGCCCACGGCACCCGCCTCGGCCACCGCCACGGTCGACGAAGTCACCGAGGCCCTCATCGGCCTGGGCTTCACAGACAAGGCGGCGCGCCCTGTTGTCGACGCCGTCGTCGCCGCCGAGCCCACTGCTGCGACCTCCGCTGTCCTGCGCGCCGCTCTCGCGCAGCTGGGCCGCGCCAAGTAACTCGTTAGGATAAAAGACCATGAGCGATGTAGAGCGCACCGAATTCAAGCTTCCGGATGATCTCGCGGCCCAGGCCGCGGCGGCCTCGGCGGCCGGTATTCCCGCGACGAACCGCAACGCGGACGTCGACGCCTTCGAGCAGCCCGGCGAGTACGACATCGAGCGTTCCTTGCGCCCCAAGTCGCTCGACGAGTTTATCGGCCAGCCCAAGGTCCGCGAGCAGCTCGCCCTCGTGCTCACTGGCGCCAAGCAGCGCGGCGTGACCCCGGACCACGTCCTGCTCTCCGGGCCTCCGGGCTTGGGTAAAACGACGATGGCGATGATCATCGCCCAGGAACTCGGGACGTCGCTGCGCATGACCTCGGGCCCGGCCCTCGAACGCGCTGGCGACCTCGCGGCGATGCTCTCCAACTTGATGGAAGGCGACGTCCTCTTCATCGACGAGATCCACCGCATCGCCCGCCCCGCCGAGGAAATGCTCTACATGGCGATGGAAGATTTCCGTATTGACGTCATCGTGGGCAAGGGCCCCGGTGCTACCTCCATCCCGCTCGAGATCCCGCCGTTTACGCTTGTGGGCGCGACCACCCGCGCGGGCATGCTCACCGGCCCTCTGCGCGATCGCTTCGGTTTCACCGCGCAGATGGAGTACTACGACACGGAAGACCTCACGCGTGTCATCACCCGCGCGGCGCACATCCTCGGCGTGAAGATCGACCCTGATGCCGCCGTAGAAATCGGTTCCCGTTCCCGCGGCACACCGCGTATCGCCAACCGCTTGCTTCGTCGTGTCCGGGACTTTGCTGAGGTTAATGGTGACGGCCACATCGATCTCGCCGCGGCCCAAGGCGCGCTCGAGGTATTCGACGTCGACGAGATGGGTCTCGACCGTCTCGACCGCGCCGTTCTTCGCGCGCTCATCGTCGGCCACGGCGGTGGCCCCGTGGGCGTGTCCACCCTCGCCGTCGCGGTGGGCGAGGAGCCCTCCACCGTCGAGGAAGTCTGCGAGCCCTACCTCGTGCGCGCCGGCATGGTCGCCCGCACCGGCCGCGGCCGCGTCGCCACCGCCGCCGCCTGGCAGCACCTCGGCCTCGAGCCGCCCGAGGGCACCATCGGCGCGACGCTCTTCTAGCTTCTTGCTCCGAGAGTGCCAACAATGCGTTCCTTCCGCGCGGAATCTTCACCATTTTTGGCAAGTGCCACGGCGTGGGTGCGTCATCGGTTTTAAGGAACGGCGCGCTCGTCCCCGCACGCTGTGAGCGAACGCCCCGCCAGGCTGCAGACGGGCAGGGAAGCGGCATGGCAGACTGGGTGCCATGGATTTCCTTTTGCTTATCGTCCTTCTGCTTGTCCTCTTCGTGCCCTACATTCTTATGATGCGCAAACAGAGCGCGGCGCGTAAGACGGTCGAGTCCTTCCAGGCCTCTCTCACGCCGGGCGCGCGCGTGGTGACTGCGGGCGGCTTCCACGCGACCGTCGTTGCGGTGCGCGAGACCGAGCTCGACGTAGAGATTGTGCCGGGTGTCACCGCCACGGTGGAACGCACCGCGGTCATCCGTCCGGAGTCTGATGCTGCAGTCAGTACGCCGGCTGCCGATACCACGGCGAGCGAGGACTACCCGCCGCTCAACGAGGACGGCGACGATGCACAGGGTGACGCTCAAGGTGGCGCGCAGCGCTAACCGAAGGCAAGAGAGATGGCGCCGTCCGTGTGGGCGGCGCCTTTCGCGATGTGAGAGAACTCAATCGGGGAGCGTGAACCGACGCGCGTGTGGGACAGGGTTGGACTTGTCACACACGCGCGCGTTTTCTTGGGGCGCGTTAAGGAATCGGAGGTGCAAGGAGGTACGATTGTGGATCGTGTCTGCGGCCTAGGTGTGTCACCTTCGCGCCGCAGTGATTATTTTGACCCTTTTATTTCAACGTCCCCAGAGGAGTACATGCCTTGAGCAGCAAGTCTCGCGTGGGTAGCGGCAGCAGATCATGGCCGAAGAAGGCGCTCGCCCTCTTCGTACTTATCATCGCTGTCGTCTACGCCCTGGTTTTCTTCACCGGCAGCAAGTCGCCGACACCGAAGCTCGGTATCGATCTGCAGGGCGGCACCCGCGTCACCCTCGTGCCCCAGGGCGCGGAGCCGACGTCCGAGCAGCTGGCCCAGGCGCGCACCATTCTGGAGCAGCGTGTAAACGGCCAGGGCGTGTCCGGTGCCGAGGTCGTGACAAACGGCAACACGCTCGTTATTACCGTCCCGGGTGAGGACACGGCGCAGGCGCAGGCCGTGGGCCAAACCTCCAAGCTGCTCTTCCGCCCGGTCATGGCGCAGCCCATGCCGGATACCTCGAAGATCAGCAAGGTCGCTGGCGATATGGCCAACCGCTGGGTGAAGTACGGCGTGCTCACTGCAGACGAGGCCAACTCGCGCCTCACGCAGCTGTCGCAGACGCTTACCCAGGCGGGCAGCCAGGCAGAGGCGGAGAAGGTCACGGAGAAGCCGCTGCCGGAGCCGTCTAACTCGATCGAGGAGGCCAAGCGCCGCGACGAAGTCACCGCGATGCTGCTCAAGGATCGCCAGTCCGAGGACGTCACCACGCTCTCGGCGGCCTCGACGCTGCTGCAGTGCACCCCGGGTGCCATCGACCCGCTGGCCGGTGCGGATGATCCGTCCAAGCCGCTCGCGTCCTGTGACTCGACGACGGGTCAGTCGCTGCTGCTCGAGGAAGCCCCGCTGCTCAACGGCATCTCGGACGAAAACGGCACGCGTCTTACCGGTAACGAGATCGACACCGATAAGCCGATCAACGGCGGCCTTAACCCGCAGACCGGCCAGATGGAAATCTCCTTCGCCTTCAAGACGGGCGACGGCCCGAGCGGTTCCCAGACGTGGGCGGACCTCACGCAGGAACGTCTGCAGCAGCAGATCGCCATCACGCTCGACTCGGCTGTTATCTCTGCCCCGGTCATTCAGGGCCAGACGCCGTACGGCTCTTCGACGTCGATTACCGGTAGTTTCACTCAGGACGAGGCACAGTCGCTGGCTAATAACCTGAAGTACGGTGCGCTGCCGCTGTCCTTCGTCGGTGAGAACGGCGAGCCGGGTGGCACGACCGAAATCGTCCCGCCGTCCCTGGGTAAGGCCGCGCTGGAGGCTGGTCTTATCGCCGGCATCGTGGGTCTTATCCTCATCCTCATCTACTCGGTGTTCTACATGCGTGCGCTGTCGGTCTTCTCGATCCTCACGCTGATCGCCTCGGCCTTCCTTACCTTCGGCACCCTCGTGCTGCTGGGCCGTTGGATTGGCTACTCGCTCGACCTGTCCGGTATCGCTGGTCTTATCATCGGCATCGGCGCGACGGCGGACTCCTTCGTCGTTTACTACGAGCGCATCAAGGATGAGTTGCTCGAAGGCCGCACGTTCCGCTCGGCGGTTCATACGGCATGGGAGCGCTCCCGCGCCACCATCGTGACTGGTAACGCCGTCACCCTCATCGGCGCCGTCGTCGTCTACCTCCTCGCCATCGGCGAGGTCAAGGGCTTCGCGTTCACCATGGGCCTCACCACGGCCTTCGACCTGGTTGTGTCCTTCCTCGTCATGGCGCCGCTCATGCAGCTCATCGCTTCCAAGCCCGCGTGGGCTAAGCCTGCGCTCAACGGCCTGGGCGGCATTTTCAACCTCGTCGAGGAGCGTCGCGAGCAGGGCTTCTACGCCAAGCCGGCCAAGAAGTCCGCCTCGACCGAGACGGCCGTCACCCCCGCCGCGAAGAACCCGGCCACCCCGGACACCGCGGAGAAGGAGAACTAAATCATGGCAAGCAAGAAGATTTCCCGCTTCGACCGCCTCTACACCGAAGGCAGCGGCTTCAACGTCATTGGCCGCTCCAAGCTCTGGTACGGCATCACCGTCGGCCTTGTCATCGTGTCCTTCCTGGCTATGCTGCTGCGCGGCTTCAACCTCTCCATCGACTTCGAGGGCGGCACCACGGTCAACATGCCGGCCGCTGACCTCGTCGCGACGGACGTCGCTGACACCTTCGAGGAAGCCACGGGAGTTACCCCGGAGATTGCTCAGGTCGTTGGCTCCGGCGACTCGGCCACCTTGGAGGTCACCTCCGAGCGCCTGAGCCAGGAACAGACGGACGCGGCTCGCCAGGCCATCTACGACAAGTACCAGCCCGTCGACCAGTCGGGTAAGGCCACCCCGGACGCCATTGGTGTCTCCACCGTGTCCGAGTCGTGGGGTTCCTCCATTACCCAGCGCATGCTGCTCGCCATGATCGTCTTCCTTGCGGTCGCTACGGTCTACGTCGCCGTCCGCCTGCAGCGCTCCATGGCGTTTGCCGCCATCTTCGCGCTCATCGTCGACGCCGTCATCATCGCCGGCATCTACGCGCTCTTTGGCTTCGAGGTCTCGCCGGCCGTCATCATCGGTCTGCTCACCGTCCTCACGTTCTCCCTCTACGACTCCGTCATCGTCTTTGACAAGGTCAACGAGAACACCGAGGGCATCACAGGCCAGCGCAAGCACAACTACGCGGAGCAGGCCAACCTCGCCGTCAACCAGACTCTCATGCGTTCGATTTCGACTTCGGTCATCTCGGCCCTGCCGATCATCGCGTTGCTCGTCGTCGCCGTCTGGCTCCTCGGCATTGGTACGCTCCGCGACCTCGCGCTCATTCAGCTCATCGGCGTCATCGAGGGCATCTTCTCCTCGCTGTTCCTCGCCACCCCGCTGCTCGTGTCCATTGCCAATCGCACCAAGGACATCAAGGCCCACAATGCGGAGGTCGCGGCGTTCCGCGCTCGGCATGGTGAGGACGCAGACCCCGAGCTTGCCGATGCCGCCCCGCGCACCGTCGCTTCGCCCGTCGCCGCCGAGCCGGACGCGTTGTCCGCTCCGGCGTCGGAACGCCACGCTGGCGCCACGTGGCGCCCGGGCCGCTAAGCGTCCCGCGCGCCCGAGTCAGTGCCCGCCTCGTCTTCTTCTAAGGAGCACCCCGTGAAACGCCTTCTGGCAACGTTCGCCGCCCTCGCCACCGCATCGACCCTCGTCGCCTGTGGGGCAGGGGACTCCGAAGACAACGCTGTGCCGTCTGCGCCGGTGAGCACGGACTACTTTGGTTACCAGGTCGCCTCGCGCTTGGTGACCACCAACGCCGCGTCGGCTTTCGGCACGGCGACGAATGCGCAAGTGCTTTCCTCGCGCCTCTATCCGGCGGCCTTCGTGCCTGGGCCCGAAGGGCAGATCATCCCGAACACGGATTTGGTGAAGACGGAAGAGCTTCCGGAGCGAGCCGACGGCCTGCGCCAGATTCGCTACACCATCTCCGAGAAGGCGACCTACTCGGATGACATCCCGGTCTCGTGCGAGGACTTCCTGCTGGCGTATACCGCAGGCTCCATGCCCGGAACGTTCGGCTCCGATATGCCGGTCATGGCCAGCGACGTGGAGGACCTGCAGTGCGCTGCCGGCGCCAAGGACTTCACGCTCGTGCTCAAGAAGGACAAGGGAGGGCGCTGGCGTCACCTCTTTGGCCCGGGTACGGTGCTGCCGTCTCATGTCATCGCCAAGCAGGTGGGCATGAGTCAGGAAGAACTCGTCACGGCGCTTCAGTCCTGGGATCCCACCACCGTCGAACCCATCGCGGACGCGTGGCGTTTCGGCTTCATGCTCACCAAATTCGACCCTGCTACGCAGGTGTCCTACGGCCCGTTTGTCATCGATAAGGTGGGCTCCGAGGGCGAGGTCGTCCTCAAGCGCAACGAGAACTACTACGGCGATCCGGCCGCGCTTGACACTCTCGTCATTTGGCCGGCGAACGCGGACTCGCGCACACTCAAGGACACGGGCGCGCTGCGTATCGCGGACTCCCCGTCGGCGAAGCCGGAGTGGCTCGACGTCAGCATGGACGACAACCCCTACGAGGTCGAGTCCCACGTGGGCGCGCTCACGGATACGCTCACGCTGTCCGAGGAGGGTCTCTTCGCTGATAAGTCGATGCGCCAGGCCTTTGCCAAGTGCGTCGATGCTGCGGCCATGGCGAAGGCCAGTTCCCGCGTCTCCGGCGTTGATGTCCCGCCGGTCTACCTGCACACTTTGAGCGCCGGCGACCCAATCGCGGCCCAACTCAAGTCCATTGGCGACGCGCACGCGGCGGTGGATGTACAGGGGGCATCGGCAGCCTCTGGCACGACGGTGCGCGTGGGTTACCAGGGACCGGATGAGCGCCTGGCCGCAATGGTCGCGGCGCTCAAGGACGCCTGCGCCCCGGCCGGCATCACCATTGAGGATTCCTCCTCTGACTTCATGTCTAAGGCCTACCTCGAGCTCGACCCGGATACCGGCGCTCCGACCATCGATGCCTTCCTCGGCGCGGTGGATCCGCTGAGCCAATACAGCTCGGCTGATGCTCGCATCGGGGAGGTCGAGGCGCTCAAGAAGGACGAGCTTGCGCTGTGGGACTCCGTGCCTGCCATTCCGGTGGCCGCGCAACCGCGCACCTTCGTCGTCGACCAGTCCGTGGAAGGAGTGCTGCCGAATACCGGCGCGTCTGGCATAGGCTGGAACATGGACCGTTGGCGCGTAGGGAACGCCCCTGCGGCGGCTTCGACGACCCGTTAGTTGACTAGTTTCTAGGATATAAAGACGTTATGAGCAAGACTTACGCCAGCGCCGCAGAGGCGCTCAAAGACAAGATTCGCCTTGTGCCTAACTTCCCGGCCGAGGGCGTGCTCTTCGAGGACCTCACGCCGGTGCTCGCGGACGCGGAGGCCTTTAGGACGGTCGTCGACGGTCTCGCGGAGGCCTGCGAGGAGCTCGGCGCCGAGCTTATCGGCGGCCTCGATGCCCGCGGCTTCCTGCTGGGCTCGGCCGTGGCCTACAAAATGGGCCTGGGCATCCTCGCCATTCGTAAGGCCGGCAAGCTTCCGCCGCCGGTCCTGCACCAGGATTACTCGCTCGAGTATGGCCACGCGGCCCTGGAAATCCCCGCCGATAGCTCGGAGCTCAAGGGCAAGAAGATTGCCCTCGTCGACGACGTGCTCGCCACCGGCGGCACGCTCTACGGCGCGAAGCTGCTCCTGGAGAAGGCCGGCGCCGAGGTCGTGGGCAACGTCGTCATCATCGAAGTGAAGGGATTGGGCGGGCGTGAGCGCCTAGCGGGACCCCCGCTCGTTGTGTTGGGGAACACAGACTAGACTGAGAAGTCCTAGCACTGTTCCCCGTGCCGCGGCCTAATTCCCGGCGTGGGGGAGCCTTCGAGCAAGAAAGTGGGCGCGCATATGACTAACGACCGCGGCACCAAACGTTCCTCCGGCTCGGGCATGCGCAGCATGTCGGCCCGCCTGGCGCGGTCGCTCACGGGCGGTGGCCGCGTCAAGGTCAACCCGGTCCTTGACCCCTTGCTGTCCATCCACAAGCAGTTTCACCCCCGCGCCGACGTGGCCCTGCTCAACCGTGCGTACACGACCGCCGAGCGCCTGCACGAGGGCGTGTTCCGCAAGTCGGGCGACCCGTACATCACACACCCGCTCGCCGTGGCGACCATTGCTGCGGAGATCGGCATGGACACCACCACCGTCGTCGCGGCCCTACTCCACGACACGGTGGAAGATACGGATTACTCGCTTGATGACTTAACCCGCGACTTTGGTCCGGAGGTCATGCGCCTGGTCGACGGGGTGACGAAGCTCGACAAGGTGGCCCTCGGCGCGGCGGCGGAGGCCGAGACCATCCGCAAGATGGTCGTCGCCATGGCCACGGACCCGCGCGTCCTCGTCATCAAGGTCTGCGACCGTCTCCACAACATGCGGACGATGCGGTTCCTTCCGCCGGAGAAGCAGGCGAAGAAGGCCCGCCAGACGCTCGACGTCATCGCACCGCTCGCGCACCGCCTGGGCATGGCGAGCGTGAAGTGGGAACTCGAGGACCTCGCCTTCGCGATTTTGTACCCCAAGAAGTACGACGAGATCGTGCGCATGGTCGCTGACCGCGCGCCCTCGCGCGATAAGGCGCTGAAAGAAATCATCGACGAAGTCTCGCGCGCACTACGCGAAAATGGCATCGACGCCGAGGTCATGGGCCGCCCGAAGCACTACTGGTCGATTTACCAAAAGATGATCGTCCGCGGACACGAGTTCGCTGAGATCTTTGACCTCGTGGGCATCCGCATCCTCGTGGACGACGTGAACTCCTGTTACGCGGGTATCGGCGTGGTCCACTCCTTGTACTCGGCGCTGCCGGGCCGCTTCAAAGACTACATCTCCTCGCCGCGCTTTGGCGTCTATCAGTCCCTGCACACCACCGTGATGGCTGCTGGCGGCCAGACCCTCGAGGTTCAGGTCCGCACGCACGAGATGCACTACAACGCGGAGTTCGGCGTAGCGGCGCACTGGCGCTACAAGGAGATGAAAGGCAAGAACGGCCACTCAAACGAGGAAGTCGACCAGATGGCGTGGATGCGCCAGCTTCTCGACTGGCAGAAGGAAGCCGCGGACCCCAACGAGTTCCTTGATTCGCTGCGCTATGACCTCACGAGCCAGCAGATCTTTGCCTTTACGCCCAAGGGTGACGTGGTCAACCTGCCCGCCGGCTCTACGCCCGTGGACTTCGCCTACGCCGTCCACACGGAGGTTGGCCACCGCTGCATCGGCGCGAAGGTCAACGGCAAGCTCGTCGCCCTCGAATCGACCCTGAAATCTGGCGACAAGGTGGAGATCTTCACCTCCAAGGACGAGAACGCCGGCCCGTCCCGCGATTGGCAGGAGTTCCTCGTCTCGCCGCGCGCCAAGGCGAAGGTGCGCCAGTGGTTCGCCAAGGAGCGCCGCGAGGAGCACCTTGAGGCCGGCCGTGACGCGCTCGCCGCCGAGGTCCAGCGCGGCGGTCTGCCCATGCACCGCCTGTTTACCGCGCAGTCCATGAAGCAGGTCGTGCAGCAGTTGCACTTTACCGACGTGGACGCGCTCTACACTGCCATCGGCGCGGGCCACGTCTCCGCGCAGCATGTCGCCAACCAGCTCATGGCGCTCTTTGGCGACCAGGACGACGCTGTCGATGCCCTCGCGTCGCGCACCTCGCTGTCCGAGCTCGAGGCCACCGCCAAGGTACACACCGCGGATTCGCACTCGGCGACGGGCGTCCTCGTGGAGGGCAACCCGGACGTCATGGCGAAGCTCGCGAAGTGCTGCCAGCCGGTGCCCGGTGACGAAATCTTTGGCTTCGTCACCCGCGGCGGCGGCGTGTCCGTCCACCGCGCGGACTGCACGAACGCCGAGAAGCTCCGCTCTGAGCCTGAGCGCATGATGCGCGTGGAGTGGGCGACGAGCACGCCTTCCGATGGCGCCTTTGCCGCCACCGTGCAGCTCGAGGCGCTCGACCGTCAAGGCCTGCTCTTCGAGCTCACCCGGATCTTCAGCGACCAGAAGCTCAACGTGCTCAACATGAGCTCCAACCGCGGCGACGACAACATCGCGACCATCCGCTTTACATTCTCCGTCTCCGACATCAAGCAGCTGGGTCAGCTCATGACCTCGCTGCGCAACACGGAAGGCGTCTTCGACGTCTACCGCGTCACGGCCTAGCCGCGCCGCCCCGCCGCCCTTCGCCCCGCAGATTCTTCTGCGGGGCGTTTCGCATGCCGGTAAAGAAACGCGGCGCGACATCATGGTGAAGCCTTGATGAATTTCGCGGGCCAGTCGGGTAAAGCTCCTGTTCATTCGTGGGGATTCGCGCTGCGCGCGGTGGGAATTGGCGCTATAAAGAACCGTCGTAGTGATCATCCCTCTTTTCTCTTTTGGAGCTTCCATGACCAACTTCCGTCGCTTTGGCCAGCTGCTCGCGGCCACGACCGTCACCGCTACCGTCCTCACCGGCGCACCCGCCGCCTTCGCCGAGGATTCCGTGACTTTCTCCGTCTCCAACATCACGGACCTGCACGGCCACATCGCCAATGGCCTCAACACCGAAGAAGGCACACAGGAGGGCGACGAGATGGGCGTCGCTCTGCTGCAGTCGCTCATCAAGAAGGTCAACGAGGGCCAGAACTACGCGCTCACCACCTCCGGTGACAACGTCGGCGGCTCCGCCTACATTTCCGCCATCTCCGGCGATGAGTACACGATGGACGCGCTCAACGCCATGGGCGTGGCGGCATCGGCAGTCGGCAACCACGAGTTCGACAAGGGCACCGAGGACCTCATGGGCCGCATCGACGCGAGCTCGGACTTCCCGATCCTTGGCGCCAACATCACGAAGGACGGCAAGCCGCTTCTCGATGCCTCCGTGGTCAAGGAGATCGACGGCGTCAAGGTCGGCTTCGTCGGCTCCGTCACGAAGAACACCGAGAACAAGGTTGCTCCGTCGCTCATCGAGGGCGTGGAGTTTGGCGACCCGGTCGAGGCCACCAACAAGGAGGCTACCCGCCTCAAGGAGTCCGGCGAGGCTGACGTTGTCATCGCGCTGTTCCACGAGGACGCTCAAGAGTACGCCAAGGGCTTTAACAAGGATGTTGACGTTCTCTTCGGTGGCGACACCCACCTGAAGACCCAAGGCACCGTGGAGCGCGAGGGCGCGCTGCCGCTGCAGTGGGCACAGGGCTGGGAGTATGGCAAGCTGCTCAACGACGTGGACATCACCTTCGACCGCGATGCGGACAAGATCACTGACATCAAGCTCACCCAGTACGATGCCACCGCTGCCGCGGAGCTGACCGAGGACGAGGCCATCGCGCAGATCGTCGCCGAGGCAAAGACCAAGGCCGAGGAGCTGGGCAAGGATGTCGTCGGCACGACCGAGCAGGCCATGTTCCGCGGCTCTGACGAGGGCAAGGGTTCCGGCTCCAACCGCGGCGTCGAGTCCACCCTCAATAACTTCATTGCGCAGGCACAGCGTGACTCCGTGGCCAAGGCCACCGGCAAGACCATCGACTTGGGTGTCATGAACGCCGGCGGCGTGCGCGCAGACCTCGACAAGGGCGAGACCACCTACGAGGAAGTCTTCACCGTCCAGCCCTTCGGCAACTCGGTCGCGTACGGCAAGATTTCGGGCAAGGACCTCATCCAGGCTTTTGAGAACCAGTGGCAGCCGGGCAATTCCCGCCCGCGCCTGTCCCTGGGTGTCTCGGACAACGTCTCGGTTGTCTACGATCAGACGGCGGAGCAAGGCATGCGCGTCCAGTCCGTCACCATCGACGGCAAGCAGGTTGAGGCTGAGAAGGACTACACCATCGCGCTGTCCACGTTCCTCATCGGCGGTGGCGACGGCTTCTTCGCCGAGGGAGCTATCAAGGACGTGACTGACCTGGGCTACATGGATACCCAGGCCATGATCGACTACATCAAGGCGGGCGACGCCAAGGTCCGCGCTGGCCAGTCCGACGTGGGCGTCCACATCGACGGCGAGGTTGTCCCGGGCAAGGAGATCACGGTCAACCTGTCCTCCCTCAACTACTCGACCGAGGGCGAGCCGATGGCGAAGACCGTCACCGTGCAGCTCGGCGACGCAAAGGTTACCGCGGACATCGACAACGCGGCGCTGGAAGGCGACGCCCAGCACGGCGAGCGCGGCCGCGCCTCCGTCAAGCTCACTGTTCCGGAAGGCATCACCGGTGCGCAGGAGCTGAAGATCACCACCGACGCGGGCACCAACGTCGCGCTGCCGTTCGACTTCGGCGGCGACGACAAGGGCGACGGCTCGAGCGACAAGGGTTCGAGCGATAACGGCTCCAGCAACAAGGATTCCAGCGCCGACGGTTCCTCCATCGGCGGCGGCATTGCGGCTCTCGTGGCCGCCATCGCCGCGGTTGCTGGCGCGCTCGCCATGGCGGGCAACGCGCTGCCGGAGCCGGTGCGCTCCATCATCGCGCGGCTGCGCGCTCAGCTGAAGATCTAACACTGAAGTTCTAGCGCTGCCAACCGCACTCAGCGGGGCGTTCCCTCCAGAAACGGCAGGGGCGCCCCGCTTTCGTGTTGCTGCGGATAGTAGGGTCGAAGGTGTGAAAGTTCTAGGCAATGAGCTCGTGTACCAACTCGGCATCGAACCCCATCGCATCATCGTCGTTGTTGTCGCGACCGTGGGGATCTATTTGGCCTTTATGATTCTGGTCAAACTCTTCGGTTCGCGAGTGCTCACGTCCATGTCCGCGTCGGATGCCGTCATCATCATTATGTTCGGTGCCGTCTCAGGCCGTGTCATCGTGGGTAATCCACCCACGCTCGCCGCGGGCGTTGTCGGCCTGGCAACCCTTATGGCGCTCGAGGCCGCCTTTGGTACCGTGCGTCGCTACGTGGGCTGGTCGCGTTTCATCGACCGCCGTCCTGTCCTCCTCATGTACAAGGGCCGCAAGCACGTGGAGAACATGCAGTTTGCGCACATCAGTAATTCGGACATCATCTCGGCCATACGCAAGGCCGGCTTGGGACGCTTCCAAGATGTGCAGGCTATGGTTCTTGAGCCTACCGGCCAGATATCCATCGTGAAATCGGGCCAACCGCTCGACAACGCCATTCTCGCCGACGCACGCGGCGCCGTGGAGCTTTGTGAACAGATCGAGGCCGAACAACGCGAAGCAGAAGCTGCCGCAGCTGAAGAATCCAGCGGGGGAGAGACGCGGGTTGAAAGCAGGGGCACGGCTCAGCAACCAGCGAATCCGCCGACGCTCGACCTCAACCCGGCGAATCCCCCTAAGGATTCGAACTAGCGCGGATTCGTCGGAGCACATGAGAAACGCCCCGGCGGTGGACTCCAGAATCTAGGAGTCGCCGCCGGGGCGTTGGTGCGTTCGCAGGTAGAGACTACGCAGCGAAAGACATGGCGCTGTCGAGCGCCTTGATGATGGAGGTGAAGATGGAGATCCAGTCGCGGATCTCGCCCGGGCTCACCTCTTCGTCATCGTCGGAAGAGCTGGCGAAGAAGCTGTCGCTCGAGCCAGACTCGGTAGCGGTGACGTCGTCCTCAGCGGCCGCGAAGCCAGTGCCAGCGAAGGTGAGGGCGATGGCGGTCGCACCAGCAACGAGAGTCTTACGAATGGAGTGCTGCATGGAAGTTCCTTTGATTCAGGGTGATGGGGTGGGGATAAGTAGACAGGTGAGACGGAATGCTTAGACGAAACCGCCCTCGCAACTAGAAAAGGCGGAGGGCGGCTATCTATTCTTCAGTCACAAAATGCGCGGTGCGCTCTGACTTCTTCTTAGAACGGAAGGTCGAAGTACTTGCCCAGGAATGCAAGCAGGGTGCCCAGGGCACCGATGACAGCGGTGAAGACGGCGATCCAGTCGCGGATTTCCTTCGGCTTCATGTCCTTGATGGAGGAACCCTCGTCCTTCTTGTCGTCTTCGTCCTTGGAGTCGCTTGCGGCCTTCTGTGCGGCCTCGAGGGAAGCCTTGGCGGCCTTGAGGGACTTCTCAGCGTTGGCCAGGGACTCCTTGGCGTTGGTGACGGAAACGTCAGCAGCCTTGTCCTCGGTCTCCTTAGCGGCCTTCTCGGCAGCGGCAACAGCGGTCTTGGCAGCGGCGACGGCGTCCTTAGCCTTCTTGACAGCAGCATCGGCGTTGGCGACGTTGCCCTTCTCAGCAGCCTTGGCTTCCTCGGCGGCCTTAGCGGCAGTCTCCTCAGCGGCCTTAGCGTCCGCAGCAGCCTTCTGCGCAGTCTCGACAGCATCGGCGGCGGTGTTGGTGTTGTTGGTCTCGGCGGGGGCAGCGGTGCCAGGGTTGTCCTGAGCGGAGGCAACGGAAGCGCCACCGAAAGCAACGGCAACGGCGGTAGCGGAGGCAATGAGCGCCTTGCGGGAGAAGAACTTCATGTTGTGAATCCTTAAAAAGAAGTCGCGGTGTTACAGACGCGTCTGATAGTAACGGCGTCGTTATAGCTTTGCAAGCGCTTTTTGATGATCAACCCCAACCTGTTATTTCCCTGTGAGCTTGAACGTTGGGTGGAATGCGCCTGTTAGGTCTATGAGCTGGGCGCTTGCCTGAGAGTTTTAAGTTTTGTCGCCAGAAATTAAATGACGCGGGTGTAATTTTATGTCGACCGTCACAGCTGGCTTGAGGTGAATATTAAGTGGAGGAGAGGCTTTCAGAACGCCGGCGCGTGCGACGGTGGGTGAAGGGGGCATCGGAAAGCTAGGGAAAACGAAGAAAGCCCGCCCCGGTGAGGGCGGGCTGGGATAGCAGTATTAGGCGACCGAGACGGACTCGATCTTGACTTCCTTGGCGGGGGCGCCATCGGTGGCGCCGTCCTGAATGCCGAGGCGGGCGATCTTGTCCACGGTCTCCATGCCTTTGTCAGTCACGGTGCCGAAGTAGGTGTAGGCCGGAGCCAGCGGGGAATCGGCGTAGTTAATGAAGAACTGCGAGCCGTTGGTGTCCGGACCGCTGTTCGCCATGGCGAGCGAGCCCTTGGGGTAGGTCACCGGGGAGGACTGATCCTCGATCTCATCGGTGGGGTACTCGTTAGCGAACTGGAAGCCCGGGCCGCCGGAGCCGGTGCCGGTGGGGTCGCCACACTGGATGACGAAAATGCCAGACGAGGTCATGCGGTGGCAGACCGAGTCATCGTAGTAGCCCTGCTTGGCCAGGGAGGTAATGGCGTTGACGGTGCACGGTGCGAGCGCGCGATCGAGCTCCATGGGGATATCGCCCTGGTTGGTCTTGAACGTGACCTTAGCGGTGCCCTCGGTGGAGATGTCCTTGCCGTCCGGGACCTTGGCGCCGTTGTCGTCGGAACCCTGGGACTCGTTGTAGGTGCACTCCACGGTCTTTGCCAGCGGCGTGGCGCGCTTGCCGGTAAGGGCAACGGCCTCCGGGGTGGCGGTCGTGGTGGCGTCTTGGGAGGACTCGGCGACCGACGCTGCGTCGTCGTTGCTGCGGGTGGCCATGTACGTAATGCCGCCGCCGATGGCGAGAATCGCGAGGAGGGAGGCGAGCACGACGCCGAGCGGGCGGGCCTTTTCTTTGCGGTCGCGGGACTTGAGCTCGCGCTCAAGCTGGTTGAGCGCCTCTGCGCCGCGCTGGGAGTTATCAGCCACTGGAGTTCTACGCTTTCTGTAGGTAACGGGCACGTTTCGGGGCCTCCGTTCGCGCCGCGTGCGGTGGGGCCCGCGGCGTGAGGAAGCTAGCGCCATTATCTTACGCGACGCGGTGTCCACGGTTTCACACGTGGGCACGCTGATCATCCCTTATCGCTGGATTGACGTTAACTGTATTGCCCCTTGGTATGGCCGCAATCACTTTTACAAAAACTCCGCAGCGCCGAATGGCGAGGTGCCGAAGTCTTCTCCCGTTCGAGCTCGTGGGCGCTCACTTCAAGCCGATGAAGGACTCGGGCTTCGCTGGCAAGCGCCTGGTGCTGTCCATCTTCCCGTTGATTGATACGGAAGCGTGCAGTTCCTCTGTACGCGAGTTGAATGAGCGCGCGGCCTGCATGGAGGTGTATATCGAATCACCTGCCGTTCGCGCTGGCGCGTTTCTGCTCGGCGGAGAATAGTGAAAACGTTGTGACGGACTTCCGCTTCACGTGTGGTGATGATTGCGGCAAGACCATCCCCACTTCGCCGGCGAACGGCCTGCGTGCGAGCGGTGTTGTGGTCATAGACCCCTATTCGGAGCTCAGTCTCTGAGTTTGAGCGCCAGTCCGATGACGACGCAGCCATCGACGCGCTCTATTCACCGCGCGGTAGTCTCGTCTCCATGGATATTTATGGATTCGGAGCCGGCCCCTACAAGGCGAATACCTATGTTGTCGCCAACGGTGTGCGCGCCTTTGTTGTCGATCCTGGCCTCCATGCGCGCCAGCGTGTGCTCGATCTCGTGGCGGAGCACTCGTTGACGCTTGAGGCTATTGTGCTCACGCACGGCCACGTGGACCACTCGCGCGAGGCGGGGGACCTCGCGGCGGAGCTCGATATTCCGGTCTATATTCACCCGGACGATGAATTCTTCCTCGACAAGGCCAAGGGCATGTCCGAGCAGTCCCGCCAGCTCTTCGATGCGGAGAATATGCTCCCCATCAAGGACCTGCGCTATCTTTCCGGCTCCACCCTGGAGCTTGCCGATGCCCCCTTTACCCTCCGCCATGCCCCCGGTCACTCGCCCGGGTGCGTGCTCATTATCGGCGAGGATTTTGCGCTCACGGGCGACGTGCTCTTCCGCGGCTCCATCGGCCGCACGGATCTTTTTGGTTCGGATCCGGAGGCTATGCAGGCCTCGCTGCGCGGACCTGTGTGGGAGCTTGACGATAAGCTTGCTATTCTGCCTGGCCACGGGCCCACGTCCACCATGCGCGCGGAGAGGGCGACCAATCCGTTCCTCATCCAGATTGGGGAGGTAATGTAAGTGGCCGTGAGTGATAAGAAGCAGTTTAAGGCCCTGTCCGCGCCGAAGGGTGTGCCGGATTATGTTCCGCCGCAGTCGGCTACTTTCTACAAGGTCCGCGAGACCATGGTGCGCGAGGCGCATCTGTCTGGCTTCCAGCACATCGAGCTGCCCATCTTCGAAGACACCGCGCTCTTTGCCCGCGGCGTGGGCGAGTCCACGGACGTCGTGACGAAGGAGATGTACACCTTCGCCGACCGTGGCGACCGATCCGTGACGCTGCGCCCAGAGGGCACCGCCGGTGTCATGCGCGCCGTCATCGAGCACAACCTGGACCGCGGCCAGCTTCCGGTCAAGCTCAACTACTTTGGCCCGTTTTTCCGCTACGAGCGCCCGCAGGCCGGCCGTTACCGTCAGCTCCAGCAGGTGGGCGTCGAGGCCATCGGCGTCGACGATCCGGCGCTCGACGCTGAGGTCGTAGCCCTGGCCGACCGCTCTTTCCGCGCCCTCGGTCTCTCTCAGTTCCGCCTCGAGCTCACGAGCCTGGGTGATAACACGTGCCGTCCGGCCTACCGGGAGAAGCTGCAGGCGTTCCTCTTCAAGCTGCCGCTCGATGAGGAGACCCGCCACCGCGCGGAGATCAACCCGCTGCGCGTGCTCGACGATAAGCGTGCCGAGGTGCAGGAGATGACCGCGGATGCGCCGCTCATGCTCGACTATCTGTCGCCGGAGTGCCAGGAGCACTTCGAGACCGTCACGGGTCTCCTCGACGACATGGGCGTGGAGTACACCATCAATCCGCGCATGGTTCGCGGCCTCGACTACTACACGAAGACGTGCTTCGAGTTCGTCCACCCGCTCCTTGGCGCGCAGTCGGGCATCGGCGGCGGCGGCCGCTACGACGGACTCATGTCGCAACTGGGCGGCCAGGAGCTTTCCGGCATCGGCTACGGCCTGGGCGTCGACCGCGCGCTGCTCGCGCTCGAGGCCGAGGGCATTGAGCTCGAGGGCACTTCCTCCCGCGTCGACGTCTTCGGCGTGGCGCTGGGTGCCGAGGCGAAGAAGAAGATGGCGCTCATCGTCAACGACCTGCGCAAGGCTGGCATTTCCGCCGATATGTCCTTCGGCGACCGCGGCCTCAAGGGCGCGATGAAGGGCGCGGACCGCGCCGGTGCCCGCTTCGCCCTCGTTCTCGGCGACCAGGAGCTTGCCAACGGCACGGTGGCGCTCAAGGACCTCGCGGCCCACGAGCAGCACGACGTGCAGCTCGCGGACGTTGCCTCCGAGATTTCTTCGCGTCTGGCCTAGCAACTCGTCCTCCCCGCGCCCGCGTGGCGCGGGGATTTTCCTATTCTTGGTGTCCTGCGCGCACGCCGGCGAGGTAGAGGTCAACCATCTGCGCCTCGATGTCGGGCTGATACTCGGCGAGATCCACCGTGCGGGGGCGGGTGAGGGCAAGCAGTCCCGTCACGAATTCGAGGTGGGTCACGCCCGGACCGATGGCGCCGGCCGCCTGACCGCGTGCGATAAAACGGTCGCCGCCGGCGATGAGCTTCTCCAGCTCGGGCAGCAGCGTCGGGTCAAGCGCAGAGAGTTGCTCGGGGACGAATACCGGGACGAGTGTGGCCGCGCCGATATCGAGCAAGGCCTGGGCGTAGTCATGCACGAGTGCCTGTGCTGCCGCGGCGTCCGCGTCCTCGAGCTGGTGGTTGATGTCTTGCTGACGCTCGAGAAACGCGAGGCCCATGCGCTCGGTACACGCGATGGCGAGGACGTCCTTGTCGGCGAAGTTGCGGTAGAGCGTGGCAATGCCCACGCCGGCACGCTCGGCGACGCGGTCAAGGGTGACCTCTGGACCCTGGGCGCGGAAGAGCTCGATGGCGGCGTCGATGAGGGCATCGCGGCGGCGGAGGGCATCGGCACGCATGTGGAGACACTACTTTCTAGATATAGACGAGACGGGTTTCGTGTACGACGCGGCGCGGTCCAGGGGCGCTACCGGTTGGTCACTGCGTTGGCGCGCGGGAGGCGGCATCGGGCAGCAGGCCGAGCAGAAGGTCAACGAGGTTGCGGTGCTCAGTGCCGTCGAGGCCCAGATCCGTCTTGGGGATGTTATCGGGGACCGCACGCAGCGCGCCGAACTCGCGCTCGCGTGTGCTCTCCGCGGCAAGAAGGTCCGTGACCTGGTAGTAATGACGTTGCCCATCGCGTTCGGCGACGACGTTGATTTCTTGGGCTGGTGGTCACCGTATGCCGGGCTCTGGCCAACGGTGACGGACAATCCGCGTCAGCGCAGCTCTTGAAAGACGATGTTTTCTAAGACCAGCTCGATGTCTGCCGCTTTGAGCTGGGGTGTCGTTTATAATCGACAGCCCAGCTCCGGGGTGTGCGCGAAGAGAAACTGGTGAGAACGGGACTGCTTAGCACTCGACCTGAGAGACGGCGAAGCCGAGCGTTTTCGCCAGGCCGCCGATGGAGGTCTCCTTGTACTTGTCCATCATGTCGCGGCCCGTCTCCGCCATCGTCTCCACGACGTCATCGAGGGAGACGCGGTGTTCGCCGTCGCTCATCTTCGCCAGGCGCGCGGCATTGATGGCCTTGACAGCACCGATGGCGTTACGCTCGATGCACGGAATCTGCACGAGGCCGCCCACCGGGTCGCACGTGAGCCCCAGGTTATGCTCGAGGGCGATCTCGGCGGCGTTTTCGACCTGGCGCGGCGTGCAGCCGAGGAGCTCGGCCATGCCGGCTGCGGCCATCGAGGAGGCCGAGCCGACCTCGCCCTGACAGCCGACCTCAGCGCCGGAAATCGACGCGTTCTGCTTGATGATCATGCCCACGGCACCCGCGGTGAGCAGGTAGCGGCGAGCAGACTCGCGCGTGAAGCCTGCCTGGAAATCGCGCGCGTAGTGGAGGACGGCCGGGATAATGCCGCACGCGCCGTTCGTGGGCGCCGTGACGACGCGGCCCCCCGCGGCATTTTGCTCGTTGACGGCGAGTGCGTAGAGGTTGACCCATTCCATGGCGGAGAAGCCGCAGGATTCGTCATCCTGGCGGTTGAGGAGCTGCGTGTAGAGCTTCGGCGCGCGGCGCGTGACGTCGAGGCCGCCGGGCAAGATGCCCTTCGTCGCGATGCCCTGGGTGACGCATTCGCGCATGGTATCCCACACGAGGTCGAGATGGTCGAGTACGGCTTGGGCGCCACCCTCGTCGGCATGGAGCTTTTCCTCGTTAGCGAGGACGACCTTCCACACCGGCAAGCCGGTGCGCTCGCAGTGGGCGAGGAGCTCGGCACCGGTGGTAAACGGATAAGGCACCACGTCATCGACGGAGGCGGCGGCCATGCCCGCGGGGACCTCGTCCGAGGCGCGCAGCTGGGCGTCGAGCTCGGCGCGCGAGAGGATAAAACCACCGCCCACCGAGAAGTACTCGGAGTTCGACGCTACGAGGTTGCCGTCCGCGTCCCAGGCACTGAAGATGAGGCAGTTGGGGTGTTCTGGCACCGGCGTCGGGTCGAAGCCGATAGAGAAGTCGAGCGAGCCCAGCGGGCCCTTGACGCGGCCGGCGGAGGGGATAATCGAGCCGGGTGCGGGCTTGGCGTCGAGCGGCACGGTAAGCGGCTCCCAGCCGGCAAGTCCCAGGATGACCGCGCGGTCGGTCGCGTGGCCCTTACCCGTGGCGGCGAGCGAGCCACGTAGCTGTGTGTGGACCTTCGCCGGGAACTCGGGCAGAGACTCCACGAAAACCTTGGCCGCGCGCATGGGACCGACGGTGTGCGAGGAGGAGGGGCCGATGCCGATCGAAAAGATATCGGTGACGCTAATAGTCATGGAAAGATGAGTCCTTCGGAAAATTCGGGGTTGCCAAAGGGATGACGACCCATCCTAACGCGTGGCCGCGACCGCGCCGCGCTGGCTCACGAGAGTGGGGTTAAATGGGGGTATTCGCAAGGTTCGCCCAGCTCATGCATAGTTTACGGCCGCCTGCAATAATGCAGAAGGCCGCGGCGGCGACGGACTAGTCGCCGGTATGACCGCCCAAGAGCTGTTCGAAGGGCACGAAGTCTTCCTCGAGGTCGAGGCCGGTCTTCCGGCGCGGGGAGGAGTCATCATTGCTGCCGATGCCGCTGAGTCCCCCGACGCGGTCCGAGGGCCCCACCATGAGGTCGGCCAGCTGGGCCGCGGCGCGTTCGATGCGGCGTGCAGTCTGAGCGCCTTCCTCGGAGCCGAAGGAGTCCGTGGACTGGTAGATGCCCGTGGGGACGACGACGGCGTGGAGGTAGTTAAACAGCGGTCGCATGGCGTAGTCGAGCATGAGCGCATGCCGCGTCGAGCCGCCCGTGGCGCCAATGAGCGTGGGCAATCCGTCGAGCGCGTGCGTGTCGAGCGTATCGAAGAACATCTTGAACAGTCCCGAGAAGCTGCCCTGGAACGCCGGGGTCACGGCGATGAGCCCGTCCGCTGTGGAGATCGCGCGCTTGGCTTCGTCGAGGTGCGGGGTCACCGCGCCCCAGTTCGTCATGGCCTCGGCGAGCTCACCGGCGAGCTCGCGCAGCTCGAAGACGGTGGTCTTAACGCCCTCGCCGCGGGCGCCGATTGTGGACTCGGTGGCTGCGGAGAGGGCATCGGCAAGCTTGCGGGTGGAGGAGGGAGTAGACAGGCCGGCGGTGATGACGACGAGGTTACGCATGGTTTTCCTCCTTGGCGGGTGCGACCTGGAAGTGCGGGGCGTCGCGGTGGTCCTGGAGCCAGCCGTGGGTGGGCGGATCGGACGGGACGTGGTCCGGGCGGCGGGCCTCCATGCGGCGGCGCAGCTCGGGCACGACCTCAGTGCCGAGGATTTCCACTTGCTTGAGCGCGAGCTCCTGAGGGAGCCCTGCGTGGTCGACAAGGAAGAGCTGACGCTGGTAGTCGCCCACCCAGTCCGCGAACTGCATGGTGCGATCGATAACCTGCTCCACGGTGCCGACGGTCAGTGGCGTCTGTGCGGTGTAGTCCTCGAGCGAGGGACCGTGGCCGTAGACCGGCGCGTTGTCGAAGTAAGGACGGAAGGTGTCCTTGGCTTCCTGCTCCGTGTCTGCGATGAAGACCTGGCCTCCCAGGCCGACGATGGCCTGATCTGCGCGGCCGTGGCCGTACTTCTCGTAGCGGCGGCGGTACATCGCGACCATCTTCGCGGTGTGTTCCTTGTTCCAGAAGATGTTGTTGTGGAAGAAACCGTCGCCGTAATACGCGGCCTGCTCTGCAATCTGTGGGGAGCGGATGGACCCATGCCAGACAAACGGCGGCACGCCGTCGAGCGGGGCCGGGGTGGAGACGTACGACTGCAGCGGCGTGCGGAACTTGCCCTGCCAGTTGACGACGGGTTCGCGCCACAGGCGACGAAGGAGGTGATAATTCTCAACGGCGAGCGGGATGCCCTGGCGGATATCTTTGCCGAACCACGGGTAGACCGGGCCGGTATTGCCCCGGCCCATCATGAGATCCACGCGGCCGCCAGCGAGGTGCTGAAGGAAGACGTAATCCTCGGCGATCTTCACGGGATCGTTGGTCGTAATCAGCGTCGTAGACGTCGAGAGCTGAATATTCTTCGTCTGCGCCGCGATGAAAGCTAGGTGCGTCGTGGGGGAGGATGGCACGAATGGCGGGTTGTGGTGCTCGCCGGTAGCGAAGACGTCAAGTCCGACTTCCTCGGCCTTGAGCGCGAGCTCCGTCATGTTCTTAATGCGCTGCGCCTCGGTGGGTGAGGTGCCGTTGGTGGGGTCTTTCGTGACGTCACCGATGGTGAAAATACCAAACTGCATGGCCGTGGCCTTTCCCTATAATTAATTCATTCGCTATTTACGTTTAATCCTTGAATAATTCTATATGACGTAACAACAACCGGAAATTCATCTATTCCCACTCGACGGCGTCGATGAGTTCAGACAGGTCAGAGGGGGTGATGATGCGAATGGGGCTTTGGTTCTTCTTACCGTGCTCCGTCATGACGGCTGCACATGCGTGCGTGCCGTCCTTCGCGGGATCCGTCAATGCGTCTATGGCCTCCTGCGCGGTGGCCTGGCGGTCAAGGAACACGGCGCGGTCTGCAGGCTCGCCGAAAGCGAGGACTTCTCGCACGGTCACGGCGTCGAGCTGGCTATTATCCTCAAGGTCCGCGGCGACCCACCGCGTGATGACGTTGGTGGTGAGCAGCTGGAGGAACGAACCATTCTCATAGATGGGGATTTGCGAAAAGTCGTGTTGGGCGATGAGGCTTAGCGCCTGTGAGATGGATGCATTGGGTTCCAGCACGACAACGTCCTGTCCCCCCAGGATTCTCAAGGCCGTGGGCGGATTAGTAAGCAGGTCGCGCAATCCTTCGATGCTTTCGACGACGCGCGGGTGCGGCTCTGCGATGGGGTCGCCGTCGTAGTAGCGGCCATGCGCGATAGCGTTGCGCAGGTTGGAATAATCCTTGAGCGTTTCCGCCTGCTTGCCTGAGAGGATGTGCCGCTCTACGGCGCGGTCCGCCATCCACCAGAAGGAGTCTGAATTCTTGGCGTTGAGCCGGGAGCGCAGATGTTGTTCGATGTCGTTGAATGCGGCGAAGAAGGCTGCGGAGGTGTGCGTCATGGTGCCCGAGTCTACCTGCGTGACCACACGCTGACAGCGCGCGAAAACGACGGAACCGCCAGCCCGGGTGACCGGGCGGCGGCTTAGGCGACTGAGGTGATTATTAGAAGACGACGCGAAGGATGGACACCGTCACAGCGGCGATACCTGCGGCGGCCGGTAGCGTGATGACCCATGCCAAGGCGATGGGCTTCATCAGGTTCCAGTTGGCTGCCTTGTTGACGATACCGATACCGAGGACGGCGCCGATGAGGATATGGGTCGAGGAGACCGGCAGGCCCAACAGGGACGCGGCCATGACGACTGCAGCGGCGGAAAGCTCAGCGGCGAAGCCGGAGGAAGGGTGCATTTGGGTCAAGCCGGAACCCACGGTCTGGATAACGAAGCGACCGATAAACCACAGTCCGGCGATCAACGCAATGCCCATCGCGATCATCACGGCCGGAGGGACGGCTGCCTCATCCGAGATCTGGCCGGTCTTGAGCACGTCGATGACGGCGACGAAGGGGCCAATCGCGTTGGCGATGTCGTTGGAGCCGTGAGAGAAGGCGAAGGCGGAAGCGGTAAAGACCTGCATCCAGCTAAAGAGCAGGAAAGTCGAGCGCTGCAGCGAGTGGCGCTTGAGGGTGCGCGCGAAGATGGCCACGGCCATCCACACCACGGCGCCCACCATGCCCATGATGAGGAAGTTTTGGAGCGAGGATAGGTCAAGGCCCACATGCTTGAGGCCCTTGAAGAGCATCATCGCGGAAATGATGACAGCGCCCGCGGCGGCGAGAATGGGCACCCAGTTTTCCAAGGCGCGGTGCGCGTTGACGCTCGACTGCTCCATGTTGATGGCGTAGAGCTCACGGTAGTAATCAGACTCGAGCTGGTCAGCGTCGAAGTTCTCTTCAGCCACGAGGGCGGCGTCGCGGGCCATGGCGTTGGTGTAGGAAATCTTCTGCAGCTCGTCCATGCGGTCGAAGCTGGACTTGTGCTTTTCGCGCATTTCATAACGGCGGGTCTTAATTTCCCGCAGCTTTGCGTCAGCTTCGTCGTTGTAGTAGAGGATGGAGCGTTTAATCCAGCCAAAAAGCAGCCAGGCCGCCACACCGCCGAGTACGGGGGAGAGGACCCAGGAGATAGCAATGGTGCCGATGCCGCTCCACTGGACCATCTCCCAGCCGCCCTTGTGGGTGGTGAAGCCGACGGTGAGAGCCGCGCCGACGATGCCGCCGATGATCGAGTGTGTCGTCGAAACCGGCCAGCCCATGCGCGTGGCGACTAAGAGCCAGGCTGCTGCACCGAGGAGTGCGGCCATCATAATGTAGACAAACTCCATGGGATCGAGACCATTGATGGCGTCGAGGTCCACGATGCCGGAACGCACCGTGTCTGTAACTTCGCCGCCTGCCAGGATGGCGCCCGAGACCTCAAAGATGGCGGCGACGGCGAGCGCCTGCTTCATAGTCAGCGTGCCAGCACCCACGGAGGTGCCGAAGGAGTTAGCGACATCGTTACCGCCGATGTTAAACGCCATGAACATCGCGAAGATGACGGCGGTGATAAAGACGAGCTTGTTGGAGCCTTCGGCCACGTAACCGTTCGTCCACAGCAGAAACCAGACGAGCGTGACGGCCGTGAGCAAGCCGAACGAGAGATGCCATATCCAGTCATTGGATTTTGTGCTGCCCGGCGCACTGTTGGGTGCGGGGGCGGCAGCGTGTATCGCTTGGGACAACGGCTTTCCTTTCCTTCTAAGTCGAGAGCCCGCGAACGGGACCCGTCAAACCTAAAAGATCAAGGTTGCCAGGAGGTTAACGGACAGTGGCGTGGAGTTGGCTACTGTATACATAACGGCCCGTGACCACGTGAGATTACCCACTGTTGTCGCGGGCCTATGATGCGTGACTCTCGCAGTGTGACGTTTAAGAGTTGTAGGCGCCGCGCTCCAAGTAGTCGCATGCGGACATCGTGCCCTCACGGTAACCCGTGAGGAAAGCGTTGCCACGCTGTTCCGAAGAACCGTGCGTCCACTGGTCGGGGCGGACCTTGCCACCGGAGCGACGCTGAATATTGTCGTCGCCCACGGCGCGGGCGGTATCGATGGCGGACTGCGCCTGCTCGTCCGTGATTTTTTCGATGTACGGCTCCTCGCCGTTGGCGCCTGGCTCAGAGGCATGGTGCGCCCAGATGCCGGCGTAGCAGTCGGCCTGCAGCTCGATCTTCACCGCGTTGGAGTCTTCGCCCGGCTGGTTGTAGTTCGACAGGCCGAGTGTGCCTTCAATCTGCTGGATGTGGTGACCGAACTCGTGCGCGACGATGTACTCCTGCGCAAGCGGAGCGTTCTCGGCGCCGAATTGGGTGAGCTGGTCAAAGAAGGACGTGTCGAAGTACGCCGACTGATCGCCCGGGCAGTAGAAGGGGCCGGTCTGTGCGCTGGCATAGCCGCAGCCGGAATTGGTGGCGTCTTGGAAGATGACAAGTCCCGGCTCCGTGTAGTCGAGCCCCGCTTGCTCCGGCAGGATGGCCGTCCACACTTGGTCGACGGAACGAGCCGTCGCCTCGACGCGGCAGTCGTCGTACGTGTTGGCAGCTTCTGCAGAGTCGCAGTGCGCGAGCGGATCGGTTCCGTCTGTGGATTCGCCGGACTCGATCTGGCCCTGAGAATCGTTCGCGCCCAGCATCCCGCCTAGATCACCGGGGTTGCCGCCCATGAGCAGGAACAGGCCGATGAGGAGCAGGGTGCCAATGCCGCCGCCGGCCGCAATGGTTCCGCCGCGGCGACCGCCTGAACCCGATCGTGCGCGCCTGCCTTCGTAATTTGCTCCTGAGCGAAATGTCATAAAATCAATCCAACCACAGTTTCGGACTGCGCGTCCCGCAGGTTGGGGTAAAAGATAAGTGACGAGTGTGTATCCGGCGTCTGCAGGCCACTCACCCGGACGGGTGGGGGTGACCTCATCACTGCCCGGTGGGGCGAGGGCGGGTAAACTTGAGGGCCGCCCTTTATGACACAGTGCGCCGCGCCGCGGAGCACGCCGCCAGGCGGGGTGCCGCCCCGGGGCCAACGAGGACCCATTCGGCGGGAACACGACTTGTGGGTCATACTGCGCGCGCCGTTTACGCGTGGCGGATGGCCCCGAGAAATAAAAATCTGAAAGGAATGAGCACTAGTGCTGCGTACCCATTTGGCAGGCGAGCTTCGCAAGGAGCTGGCCGGTGAGACCGTGACGCTGACGGGCTGGGTTTCCCGCCGTCGCGACCACGGCGGAGTGATCTTTATCGATCTGCGCGACCGCTCCGGTATTGCCCAGGTCGTCTTCCGCGAGTCCGAGGTTGCTGAGCGCGCCCACGATCTGCGATCCGAGTACTGCGTCAAGGTCACCGGCGTCGTCGAGCCGCGCCCGGAGGGCTCGGCCAACCCGAACCTCGCCTCGGGCGAGATCGAGGTCAACGTGTCTGACCTCGAGGTCCTCAACAAGTCTGCTGCGCTGCCGTTCCAGATCGATGACCCCTCCACCTCCGGTGAGGTGGGCGAGGAAGCCCGCCTGCGCTACCGCTACCTCGACCTGCGCCGCAAGTCCCAAGGTGATGCCCTGCGCCTGCGCTCTGCCGCCAACCGTGCTGCGCGCAAGGTCCTCGACTCCCACGACTTCACGGAAATCGAGACTCCGACGCTCACCCGTTCCACGCCGGAAGGCGCCCGCGACTTCCTCGTGCCGGCTCGCCTGAAGCCGGGTTCTTGGTACGCCCTGCCGCAGTCCCCGCAGCTGTTCAAGCAGCTGCTCATGGTCGCTGGCATGGAGCGCTATTACCAGATCGCCCGCTGCTACCGTGATGAGGACTTCCGCGCTGACCGCCAGCCGGAGTTTACCCAGCTCGACGTTGAGATGTCCTTCGTCGACCAGGACGACATCATCGCGCTGGCCGAGGAAATCCTCGTCGAGCTATGGAAGCTCATCGGCTACGAGATCACCACGCCGATCCCGCGCATGACCTACGACCACGCCATGAAGTACTACGGCTCCGATAAGCCGGATCTGCGTTTCGACATCAAGATCGTCGAGTGCACGGACTTCTTCAAGGACACCACCTTCCGCGTGTTCCAGAACGAGTACGTCGGCGCCGTCGTCATGGAAGGCGGTGCCTCGCAGCCGCGCCGTCAGTTCGACGCGTGGCAGGAGTGGGCGAAGCAGCGCGGCGCTAAGGGCCTGGCCTACATCACGGTGGGCGAGGACGGCACGCTGGGCGGCCCGGTCGCTAAGAACATCACCGACGCTGAGCGCGAGGGCATCGCTGCCCATGTCGGCGCGAACCCGGGCGACGCGATCTTCTTCGCTGCCGGTGACACCAAGTCTTCCCGCGCGCTGCTCGGCGCCGCGCGTGGCGAGATCGCCAAGAAGCTCGACCTCATCAAGGACGGCGACTGGGCCTTTACCTGGGTCGTCGACGCCCCGATGTTCGAGCCGTCCGCAGACGCCACCGCCTCCGGCGACGTCGCGCTCGGCCACTCCAAGTGGACTGCTGTGCACCACGCGTTCACCTCGCCGAAGCCGGAGTTCCTCGACTCCTTCGACAAGGACCCGGGCTCCGCGCTGGCTTACGCCTACGATATTGTCTGCAACGGCAACGAGATTGGCGGCGGCTCCATCCGTATCCACCAGGATGATGTCCAGAAGCGCGTCTTCGACGTCATGGGCATTGGCGCAGAGGAAGCCCAGGAGAAGTTCGGCTTCCTGCTCGACGCCTTCCAGTACGGCGCTCCGCCGCACGGCGGCATCGCCTTCGGCTGGGACCGTATCGTCTCCCTGCTCGGTGGCTTTGAGTCCATTCGCGACGTCATTGCCTTCCCGAAGTCCGGCGGCGGCGTCGACCCGCTTACCGATGCCCCGGCCCCGATTCCGGCCGCGCAGCGCAAGGAGACCGGCGTGGACTTCAAGCCGGAGAAGGCGAAGAAGGACGCCGCCCAGGCTTAAGGCGAGCCTGTCGAGGCTTCGGCTGCCGCGGACCGGCGTGCTTCACGCGAACCGGTCGCAGGTAGCCTGAGCCCACGCCCATGGCGCGGCCTACGCAGCCGCGCCGCCAAGACTTTCTATTTCGCGTGCGCATCCACGCCGCACGCACTCGTGCAGGAGGCTGTAGAGATCATGGACGCAGCGACGGGTAGTCCCGCGCCAGACGGCGCGTTAGGCGCACCGCACGCTCCCCAAGAAGACCTCGACGTCGATCGCGTCGTCGCCATCGCCCGCGACCTCTTGGCGCGGCGCTTTGGTGGCACGCCGGACCTTGGCGACGTCGAGCTGTTGGGTGGCTCGGGCAACGCCACGGTCGTCCGCGCGCGGCTGTCCTCGTCGGCGTTCCTTCCGCATCGCTCCGTCGTGGTCAAGCACATGCCCGTCACAGGCCACGCCATCGACGACTCGGCGTTCATGAGTGAGGTCGTTGCGTACCAGTTCACGACCTCGCTTCCCGAGGAGGTGCGCCCTGGTCCGGTGCTGCTGGCCTATGACATGGACCAGCGCATCGTCGTGCTCACCGACATCGGCGATGCCGACACCCTCGTCGATCGCCTGCGCGCCGCCGATGACGCGGAGCGCATCAAAATCGTGCGCCTGCTCGGCGAGCAGCTCGGCCTCATGCATGCGGGCACTGCGGGCCGCGAACAGGACTATGAGGCGCTGCTCGCGCGGATGCTGCACAAGCACCCCGATTACCGCGCGAACCAGGCTAAGCGCGACGATGCACTGCAGCGCTCTATTCTCATGGGCCTTGACCTCTTGCGCGACGCGGGTCTCGAGCCGCCCGCTGAATTCACGGAGCTGGCCACGCACGCCACCGAAATCCAGCAGTCCGGCCGCTCCCGCGCGTTTACGCCCTTTGATCTCTCGCCGGACAATATCGTGGTCGGCGACAAGATCTACTTCCTCGACTACGAGTGGGCCGGTTTCCGCAACGTCGGATTCGACGTCGCGTGTGTCATCGCCGGATTCCCGCAGTTCCTCTTCTCGCGCCCCATCTCCAACGAAGAGGCCGACGTCTTCGTCGGCGCGTGGGCCCGCGAAATCGCGGAGACCTGGCCACGCTACGCGGACGAGCATAAGCTCCACCGCCTGCTTGTTTCCTCGCTCATCGGCTGGGCATTGTCTTCGGTGACGATGCTCTACGCCGATAGCTTGGAGGGCATCCTCGCGCTCGCGCGCGGCGAGGACATCCTCGCCACGGAAAACCGTGAGTCCATCCTCCGCAGCCCGGATGAGGGCCACTTCAGCGAGGACGAACTGCTCGTGCGCCAGGACCTCTTCGAAACCTTCGAGGCGCTCGGCCGTTTCGCTGCACAATGTGAGACTGACGAATGCCTGCCCGTCTCCGTCTTCGCGCAGAACGTCGCCGCACGCCTTCTCCCGCCATCCACGTACTGATATGGCACAGGAATCCCTCTTCGGTGCGCCTGCCGATGCCCCCTCCGGCGCAGCGCCCCGCCCCGGCCGCGATCTCTTCGCTACGCATGCCGGCAGCCCGCTCGCCGCGCGCATGCGCCCGCGCACGCTTGACGAGGTACTCGGCCAGGACCATCTGCTCGGCGAGGGTAAGCCGCTGCGTCGCCTCGTTGAGGGCTCCGGCGAGGCCTCCGTCATCCTCTACGGCCCGCCTGGTACGGGGAAGACGACCATCGCCTCGCTCATCGCGTCGGCGATGGGCCAGAACTTCGTGGGGCTGTCCGCGCTCGACTCGGGCGTAAAACAAGTCCGTGAGGTCATTACGCACGCGCGCCAAGAGCTCATCCAAGGCCGACGCACCGTGCTCTTTATCGACGAGGTCCACCGTTTCTCCAAGACGCAGCAAGATGCTTTGCTTGCCGCCGTGGAGAACCGCACCGTGCTGCTCGTCGCCGCGACGACGGAGAACCCGTCGTTCTCGGTCGTGGCGCCGTTGCTCTCGCGCTCGCTGCTGCTCCAGCTCAACTCGTTGGAGCCGGAGGATCTGAAAACCTTGGCGCGGCGGGCCTTGGAGGACGAACGGGGCATCGGCAAGCGCGTGGGAGCCACGGAAGAGGCGCTGGACCAGCTGGTCCTGCTCGCGGGCGGCGACGCCCGGCGCACGCTGACCTACCTGGAGGCCGCGGCGGAGGCTGTGCCGGACGGCGGGGAGATCACCCCGCAGGCGATTAAGGACAACGTCAATCGCGCCGTCGTTCGCTATGACCGCGACGGTGACCAGCACTACGACGTCGTGAGCGCGTTTATTAAGTCCATCCGTGGCTCGGATGTTGACGCGGCGCTGCATTACCTCGCGCGCATGATTGAGGCGGGGGAGGACCCGCGATTTATTGCGCGGCGGCTCATGGTGCATGCGTCTGAGGACATCGGCATGGCGGATCCCACGGCGCTGCACACGGCCGTTGCGGCCGCGCAGGCGGCGCAGCTTATCGGTCTGCCCGAGGCGCGCATTCCGCTCGCGCAGGCGACCATTCATCTCGCGACGGCGCCGAAGTCGAACGCGGTTATCGCGGCGATTTCTGCGGCGCAGGCGGACGTCGCCGCGGGCAAGATTGGCCACGTCCCGCCCCACCTGCGCGACGGCCACTACGAAGGCGCGAAAAAGCTCGGCCACGCGGTGGGCTACAAATACCCGCACGATGACCCGCGCGGCGTCGTCGCGCAGCAGTATCTGCCGGACGAGCTGGCGGGTGCGGTCTACTACGAGCCCACTAATCACGGCGCCGAGTCGCGCATCCGCGATTACCTGGGGCGGCTGCGCAACCTCATTCGCGGGAAAAAATAGCGGCGCGTAGGCGCCCCGGTTCCGCCCGATGTGCGGGGAGCGGGTAAAGTTGTGCGAGTTAAACCCAGGGGCGCGCTGCGCCCCGCTGACGCTACCGCACATAAGGATGTTTGCGACGTGAAAACCCATGAGATTCGGGAACGCTTTACCCAGCACTTCGTCAAAGCCGGCCACCAGGCCGTGCCCAGCGCCTCGCTGATCCTCGACGACCCGAACCTGCTGTTCGTCAACGCCGGCATGGTGCCGTTTAAGCCCTACTTCCTGGGGCAGCAGAACCCGCCGTTCCCCAACGGCACGGCGACGTCCATCCAGAAATGCGTGCGCACCCTCGACATCGAGGAAGTCGGTATTACGACGCGCCACAACACGTTCTTCCAGATGGCCGGCAACTTCTCGTTCGGCCAGTACTTCAAGGAAGGCGCCATCACGCACGCCTGGGCGCTGCTCACCGGCTCGCTCGAGGACGGCGGCTTCGGCCTCGACCCGGAGCGGCTGTGGGTGACGGTGTACCTCGACGACGACGAGGCGCGCGACATCTGGCGCGACAAGATTGGCGTGCCCGAAGACCGCATCCAGCGTTTAGGCATGGAAGACAACTACTGGTCCATGGGTATTCCCGGCCCGTGCGGCCCGTGCTCGGAAATCTACTACGACCGTGGCCCGGAGTACGGTGCTGAGGGCGGCCCCATTGCTGACGATAACCGTTACATGGAGATCTGGAACCTGGTCTTCATGCAGAATGAGCGCGGCGAGGGCATCGGCAAGGGCAACTTCGAGATCGTGGGCCCGCTGCCGAAGAAAAACATCGATACCGGCTTAGGCATCGAGCGCGTGGCCTGCATCCTCCAAGACGTGGACAACGTCTACGAGACGGACCTCCTGCGCCCCGTCATTGACGAGGCGGAGAAACTTACCGGCTCCACGTACGGCGACGGCGCGCCGAAGGAAGACAATATCCGTTTCCGCGTCATCGCTGACCACTCCCGTACCGGCATGATGCTCATCCTCGACGGCGTCACCCCGTCCAACGAGGGCCGCGGCTACATCTTGCGCCGCCTGCTGCGCCGCATCGTGCGTTCCGCTCGCCTGCTGGGTGCCAAGGGCGCCACGCTGGAGCAGTTCATGAACACCATCATGGACACCATGACGCCGTCCTACCCGGAAATTGCAGACAACCGCGAGCGCATCCTGCGCGTCGCCCTCACCGAGGAGAAGGCCTTCCTCAAGACCCTCGAGTCCGGCACGAAGCTCTTCGACGAGGCCGTCGAGGAACTCAAGAACACCTCACGCGCCAAGACGCCGAAGGTCCTTTCTGGCGACAAGGCCTTCGAGCTGCACGACACCTACGGCTTCCCGATCGACCTCACGCTTGAGATGGCTAACGAGGCCGGCCTCGAGGTCGACATGGACGGCTTCAACGAGGCAATGGGCGAGCAGCGTCGCCGCGCTAAGGCCGATAATCAGGCCAAGAAGCACGGCCATGCGGACCTGTCCATCTACCGCGAGTGGGTCGATAATAACCCGACCGTATTCACCGGTTACGAGGAGCTCACCTCCGACGCAAAGGTCATCGGCCTGCTGCGCGGCGGCGAAAAGGTCACCGAGGTCTCCGAGGGCGACGAGGTCGAGGTCATCCTCGACCAGACGCCGCTCTACGCCGAGGCCGGCGGCCAGATGGCTGACCGCGGTCGCCTCTTTGCGGGCGAGACCCTGCTTGAGGTCGGCGACGTTCAGAAAATCGGCAAGAAGCTGTGGGTCCACAAGGCGACCGTCACGGCTGGCGGCCTGGACCTCGGCCAGTCCGTCACGGCGGAGGTCAACGAAGAGTGGCGCCATGGCGCCGTCCAGGCGCACTCCGCCACGCACCTCATCCACGCCGCCCTGCGCCAGGTGCTCGGCCCCACGGCCGTCCAGGCCGGTTCTATGAACCGCCCGGGCTACCTGCGCTTTGACTTCAACTACACCGAGCAGCTCACTCCGGAGCAGCTGCAGGAAATCGCGACGATTACCAACCAGGCTGTCGACGCGAACTTCCAGGTCAACACCATCAAGACCTCGCTCGAGGAAGCCAAGGCCATGGGCGCCATGGCGCTCTTCGGCGAAAACTACGGCTCGAAGGTCCGCGTCGTTGAGATGGGCGGCCCGTTCTCCCTCGAGCTCTGCGGCGGTACGCACGTCGGCGCCACGGCTCAGATCGGCCCGGTCTCCGTGCTCGGCGAGTCCTCCGTGGGCTCCGGCGCACGCCGTATCGAGGCCTACTCGGGTCTCGACGCCTTCCGTTACTACTCTAAGGAGACCGCGCTTATCGAGGGCGTCTCCCGCGAGCTCAAGGTCCAGACCGAGGACCTGCCGGAGCGCGTCGCCCAGCTGGCAGAGAAGCTTAAGGCCGCGGAGAAGGAAATCGAGCATCTGCGTTCCGCCCAGCTCGCAGCGAAGGCTTCGGAGTTCCTCGCCGGTGCCGGTGACATCAACGGCTTCCGCGTGCTCACCACGCGCCTGCCCAAGGGCACGTCCGGCAAGGACCTGCGCACCGTCGCGACGGAGATTCGCAACCGCGTCCGCGACGAGGCTGCCATCATCTTCCTCGCTGCCGAGGACGGCCCCAAGGTGCCGTTCATCGCCGCTGCTTCCGATGCCGCCATCGCCCGCGGCGTCAAGTCCGGCGACCTCGTCAAGCGCTTTGGCGAGTTCGTCGGCGGCAAGGGCGGCGGCAAGCCGGACATGGCGCAGGGCTCCGGCTCCAACGCCGCCGGCATCGAAGAGGGCTTCGCCGCCCTCAAGAGCTACGTCGAGTCGCTCTAAGCCAATGGCGAAAGTCGAACCCGATAAGCCCGGCGTCGACGACCCGGGCCTGGGCCGCCGCCTTGCGCTCGACGTGGGCACGGTGCGCATTGGTGTCGCCGTGTCCGACCGTGACGCGAAGCTCGCCACGCCCGTGGAGACCGTGCCGCGCGAGACGGGGTTCAAGGACCGCGACAAAGGCGACATCGACCGCATCCTCGAACTCATCGAGGACTACGATGTCGTGGAAGTCGTGGTCGGTTTGCCCCGTGATTTGCACGCCAATGGGTCAAAAAGTGTGAAACATGCTAAAGAAATCGCGTTTCGCATCCGCCGTAGGCTGGCCGCAGGTGCCACTATGGATAAAGTTCTACCTCCCGTACGCATGGCGGACGAGCGGCTCACCACAGTCGCTGCGACTCATGCACTGCGTGCGTCTGGCGTGAGCGAGCGCAAGGGCCGCGCGGTCATCGACCAAGCGGCGGCGGTAGAGATTTTGCAGTCGTGGCTAGACGGCCGCGCTAACGCCTTGGCGGACTAAGCCCCCGCCCGCGGCTCGGCGCGACGCCTGGCCGCGGCACCCCGGAAACGAGGAGATTGAAGCTTCAGTGAGCCGTAACGAACAGCGCATCGGCAAGCGCATGGAACCGAAGTACGTCAAGCGACGCCAAAACGGCTTGGCCGTGCTCGTCGCGTCCATCGTGCTGATCGTCGGAACGATCGGCTATGTCGCGTGGCATAACCTGCGCGATCTCGGCGTGCCTAAGGACTACGAAGGTGAGGGCAACGGCGTGACGCAGCTCGTACAAGTCGAAGAGGGCAGCTCTATGTCGCAGCTGGGACCCCAGCTCGTGGAGAAGAATGTCGTCGCCTCGGAGGAGTCCTTCCAGACCGCCGTCGCCAACAACCCGATGGCCTCGCAGATTCAGCCCGGCTTCTTCCGCCTGCAGGAGGAGATGAGCGCGAAGTCCGCCGTATCCGCGTTGCTCAACGACGAGAATAAGGTGGACATGCTCGACGTGCCCGGCGGCCTCACGCTCAGCGACGTGGTCGTCGTCGGCGGCGATATCCGCTACGGCATTTACTCGAAGATCTCCAAGGTCTCCTGCTCTGACGGTTCCTGCGTGGACAAGGCAGAACTGGAGCGCGTCGCGGCCAACGTCGACCCGGTCGAGCTTGGTGCCCCGGAATGGGCACTCGACGCTATCCGTGCGCGCGGCAACGACCCGAAGCGCCTTGAGGGCCTCATCGCCCCTGGCCAGTACGTGCTGGACCCGAATATGTCGGCCCAGGAGATCCTCACCGACCTCATCACGCGTTCGACGAAGCAGTACAACGAGACCAATATCGTGGAGCGCGCGCAGGCGATGAACCTGAGCCCCTACGAGTTGCTCACCGCAGCCTCCCTCGTCGAGCGCGAGGCGCCAGCCGGCGAGTTCGACAAGGTCGCCCGCGTCATCCTCAACCGTCTCGCCGAGCCTATGCGCCTCGAGTTCGACTCCACGGTTAACTATGACCTCGCGGACGTCGAACTCGCCACGACGGACGAGGCCCGCGCCCGCGAGACCCCGTGGAACACCTACGCCAAGGACGGTCTGCCGGATACTCCGATCGCGTCGCCATCCGAAGACGCCATCCAGGCCATGGAGAACCCGGCTGAGGGCGACTGGACGTTCTTCGTCACCGTCGACGAGCAGGGCACCACGGTGTTCAGCAACAACTACGATGAGCACCTGGCCAACGTCGACCGCGCCATCAACTCCGGCATTCTCGACTCGCAGCGCGAGGGCGAAGGCGCCGGCGCGTCAGGCAACGCCGAGCAGTAACGCCGCCGCATGCCGCCCCGTCCGCACTCCGCGGGCGGGGCGCTTGCCGTGTTAGTCCACCGTGCACTCGATGCGCTTGCCGTACGGTGTGACGAACCACAGCACGCCATCTTCGTCTCGAAAATAGGAATTCCCATCTGCTTTCTTGCCGTTATGGTGGGCGCACAGCGGCACGAGATTCGACGCGTTCGTCATCCCGCCTTTCGCCCAGGCGATGAGATGGTCGCGCTGGCACTTCATGGCAGGCGCCTTGCAACCCGGGTGGATGCACTGCGGCCATAGCGCCCACGCCATGGCGGTCTGCTTCCGATTGAACAGCGGCGTGACCCGGTAGCAATCCACCGGCTCGTTCCACCGCGTGGCCAGCGTGACAAGCCCCGCGCCGAGCAGCTTCTCCTCGACGAGCTGTTTGCCCGTGCGCACCGTCCCGTCCGTGGCGCGAAACTTCTTCTCGCCCGCGGTTCCATCGAGGATCTCTTCAACATCATCGAGAGTGATGACGATATGCGCCGCGCGCCCGGGCACGGTGTCTTTGGCTTTGCCCTCGGTGAGCGCCTTGAATCCTTCTAATAGGTTGTCGAAATTCTGCGGCCCGGATTCGTTGACTCCGGGTAGAAGATTGAACAAGTCGATGAGCCACGGCTCGTTCGTGTCGAGGACGAGCTTGTGCCAGCCGTCCTTGCGGTACGTGTGGCGCGCCGTTGGCTTCTTCTCCGGCGCGGGCAGCCATTTCGCGGCCACCTCGTCGATTTTCTCGGCGGGCGTATCGCAAAGTTTCACGCGCAGCCGGTCGGGAGTTTTCTTTTCCTTTTTGACGTGGTTTTCGATCTTCTTCAACGTTTTCACGGTATGCCTGCGGGTGCGCGCAGCATCGCGAGCCTTGCGCTGTAAGCGCGTCGCGTGCGTCGGGCCCCAGTAGATGTGGGCGAGCTTCACGCCGTCGAAGGCATCGGTCTTCGGCACGCCCTGGGCGCGGAGGTCTTTGGATTCGAGACCGACGAGGTCGCGGAGAGAGTCGACGCCAATGGTGGTCGCTTCAACATAGGAGATAGTCATGCCTGCGACGCTATGGCCAGCGTCACTACCGCGGCAATGGCCCGTGCGTGCGCCTGTGGATAACCCCGATTTTCTTGCCCAATATAATGGGCAAAGATCCAGACTGTGGATACGGAACCGTAGGTTCTCGCCGGGTCCCCTCCGCCGTCTGCCGCTCACGTTCGTCCTAGTGAAAGGCCCTTTCCATGCCCCGCGCCGCCGTTCTTGGTTCACCCATCGCGCACTCGCTCTCGCCCGTCCTGCACAATGCGGGTTACGCGGCCTTGGGGCTCGACGACTGGAGCTATGAGTGCTTCGAGACCACCGCCGAGGAGCTGCCGGAGCGCGTGGGGGAGTCCGAGTCCGACTTCCGTGGGTTCTCGGTGACGATGCCCGGCAAGTTCGCTGCCCTCAACTTCGCGACGGAGGTCACCGATCGCGCGCGGCTTATGGGCTCGGCGAATACGCTCGTGCGCCTCGAGGGCGGCGGCTGGCGCGCGGACAACACAGACACCGAGGGCATCGCCGGCGCCTTGGCTGAGCTCATGGGGGCCACGCCTGGCACGGGCCGCAGGGCACTGGTCATTGGGGCCGGTGGCACGGCCCGCCCGGCACTGTGGGGCTTGGCGCAACGCGGCTACCGCGACATCGATGTGCTCAACCGCCGGGACCGCACGGCAGAGTTTGCCAAGCTTGCCGATGCCCTCGAGCTCAACCTCACCCCGGTGAGCTACGCCGACAATCTGCGGGCGCGCGTCAAGCAGGCTGACGTCATCGTCTCGACAGTGCCGTCCGCTGCACTCACGGACCACCTCGAGGCGCTCAGCCATGCGCCGGTGCTCGACGTCATTTACGACACGCTACCCACACCGCTCATGGCATACACTGCGGCGGACGGTTATCCCACCGTGGGTGGGCACATCATGCTGGCGCACCAGTCTTTCAGCCAATTCGAGCAGTTCACCGGGCTCTCGGCGCCGCGCGCAGCGATGGTGGACGCGCTCCTCGAAACGCTGAAGAAGCGCGACTAAACGCGCGCCGGTGGCAACGTCGCGTCATCGGGGAAGAGCGTGGGCCCGCCCAACGCATGAAGTAGACGAGCGCGACGAGCGGGCCCACCGTACCGGCGAGCGCTTGGCCGGACTCGGCGCCGAAGGTACCGATGGCCACGGCGATAGCAAGCTCAAAATTATTGCCCGCTGCCGTAAAGGCGACGGACGCGGAGCGATCGTAGGGCATGCCCGCGGCCCGGGCCGCGACGAGTGCGACGCCGAACATCACGACGAAGTAGCACAGCAGCGGCAGCGCGACGCGCGCGACGGCCCAGGGCTGCGCTATGACGTACTCACCCCTGGAGACAGAAGAGCACGACGATGGTGTAGAGCAGCCCGAGCTGCGCAGCGTGCTGCAGATCGGCTAAGCCTGCGCGTCACGCTCGGGACCGCTAGTATCGGGCGGCATGTGGGGTGGACTCGTGGGGATACTCGTCGTAGCCTGGGCGGCTGCGTTGTGGCGCTTCGACGTGCGCGAGCGCCGGCTGCCCGCGTGGCTCACGCTGCCCGCCGCGGCTGGCGCGCTGCCCTGGATAAGCCTCGCCGGCTGCGCGTGGGCGGGACTGTATTTGGCGCTGGGGGTGGCCCGGGGCGGCATCGGCGGCGGGGATATCAAGCTTGCGCTATCGCTGGGCATCGCCGTGGCACACGTAACGGGGTGGCCGGGCGTGCTTGCGGCGGTCTTCCTCGCGAACGTTGCGACGCTCGTCGCGCAGGCAGCGCGGTGGCACTGGGCTGGCGCAGGTGATCCCGCTCCCGCGCATGGCCCTGGCATGCTTGCTGCGGCGGGCAGCGTCCTCGCGTGGGGTATGTGGGGGCCGCACGGCATATGAATTTAAAAGCACTGGCGACCTAGTGCCAGCATGGGCCCGCGCGGCGTGCGATAATAATCCGCATGCTTCGTTGGACTACTGCCGGAGAATCCCACGGCCAGGCGCTCATCGCGATGATTGAGCACATGCCCGCTGGCGTTCCCATCACAGAAGAAGAGATTGCCTTGCAACTGTCCCGCCGTCGTCTGGGTTATGGCCGCGGCGCGCGCATGAAGTTTGAACAGGATGAGCTCACGCTGCTCGCCGGCATCCTCCACGGAAAGACGATTGGCAGCCCCATCGCCATCCAGATCGGCAACACCGAGTGGCCCAAGTGGACCACGATTATGTCCCCGGCACCGCTGGACATGGACGATCCGGAGGTCGCCAAGGGCATGGAGTCGGGCCGCGGCGCCAAGCTCACCCGCCCGCGCCCAGGCCACGCCGATTTCGCCGGCATGGTGAAGTATGACCACGATGGCGCGCGCCCCATCCTCGAGCGTTCCTCTGCACGCGAGACCGCCGCCCGCGTTGCGGCCGCTACCGTCGCGCGCAATTTCCTGCGCGAGACCCTCGGCGTCGAGGTATTTTCCCACGTCATCTCCATCGGGGCGTCTGAGCCTTCCGATGCCACCCCTACCTTCGCTGACCTGGAGGGTATCGACGCTTCGCCGGTGCGGGCGGCATCGGCAAGCGCGGAGGCGTCCATGGTCGCCGAGATTGAGGCGGCGAAGAAGCAGGGAGACACGCTAGGCGGCATCGTGGAGGTCATCGTGGACGGCCTGCCCATCGGGCTGGGCTCGCACATCTCGGGCGAGGATCGCCTGGATGCCCAGCTGGCGGCCGCGCTCATGGGCATCCAGTCAGTCAAGGGCGTAGAGATTGGCGACGGCTTTGAGGAAGCTCGCCGCCGTGGCTCCGAGGCGCACGACGAGATGGTGCGCGCGGAGGGCGGCGTCACGCGCCTCACGAACCGCGCGGGCGGCCTGGAAGGTGGCATGACCAATGGCCAGACGCTGCGCGTGCGCGCGGGGCTCAAGCCGATTTCGACGGTGCCGCGCGCGCTGAAGACCGTGGATATGGCCACGGGCAAGGCAGCGAGCGGTATTCACCAACGCTCCGACGTGTGTGCGGTGCCTGCCGGCGGCGTGGTCGCCGAGGCCATGGTGGCGCTCGTGCTCGCGCGTGCGGTCCTGGAGAAGTTCGGTGGGGATTCGCTCGCCGAGACGAAGCGCAATATCGCGGCGTACCAGGAGTATGTCGCTAAACGCCTGAGCTTTCCGGAGGGGGAGTAGATGACCGACCGACTCAATAGCCCGCAGCCTGTCGCGGACGAGGTCACGGCCGCGGGGCCGGAGACCGTCGAGAAGGCCATCCACTTCGGTCACCGTCCGCGCGTCGTGCTTGTGGGCCCGCCGGGGGCGGGAAAGTCGACCATCGGCCGCCGCCTGTCTCGTGCGCTCAACTGTGAGTTCGTGGATTCGGACGCGCTCATCGAGGCCGCCGAGGGCCGCTCCTGTGGCGAGGTCTTCGCAGCTCTCGGCGAGCCGGCCTTCCGTGAGCTGGAAGAAAAGCACGTGGCCAACGCGCTGCTGTCGGATGGCGTGGTTTCGCTGGGCGGTGGCGCCGTGATCTCGCAGGCCAACCGCGATCTGCTCGAGGCGATGACCGTCGTACTCATCGACGTGAGCGCGGAGGAAGGCGTGCGCCGCACGGCCAACGAGAACACCCGGCCGGTGCTCGCCGCTGCAGATCCCGTCGCGCATTACCGCCAGCTGCTCGAGGACCGCGCCGCGTACTACCGCGAGGTCGCGGACTTCCGCGCGCGTACCGACGGCCGCTCGCCGCAGCAAGTGGTGGGCGATATTTTGAGCTTCCTCGAAAGCCTCTAAGGAGAAGACATGATCCAGGACACCGTTGCCGTCAACGGCCCGTGCCCCTATGTGGTGAGCATTGGCCACGATTTGTCTGACGATATCGTCGCGCGGGTGCGCACCATCGGTGCGCGTAACGTGGGCATCGTCCACCAGCCGGCGCTTGCGGCGGCGGCGCGCCAGATCGCTTCGGCGTTGGAATCGCTCAATGTGACGCCGGTGCTCCTGCCCATCCCGGACGCGGAGGCGGGTAAGACGCTCGCCGTGTGCGGCGAGCTGTGGGACCAGCTGGGCGAGGCGAATTTTTCGCGCGCCGACGCGCTCATCGGCCTGGGCGGCGGCGCGGCGACGGACCTCGCCGGCTTCGTGGCCTCTGGCTGGATGCGCGGCATCAAGGTCATTCAAGCTCCCACGACGCTGCTGGCCATGGTCGACGCCGCCGTGGGCGGCAAGACCGGCATCAACACCGCAGCAGGCAAGAACCTCGTGGGCGCGTTCCATGAGCCGGACTCCGTTTTCGTGGATCTCAACCTCCTGCGCACGCTGCCGGAAGACGAGCTGCGCGCCGGCTCAGCGGAAATCATTAAGACCGGTTTCATCCACGATCCCGTCATTATCGAGCGTTATCTCGTAGATCCGGCTGCGTGCCTCGACGTGGACGGTTTCCTGCCCGAGCTGGTCACGCGCTCGATTACGGTTAAGGCCCACGTCGTGGGCCAGGACCTCAAAGAGTCGGGCCTGCGCGAAACCCTCAACTACGGCCACACCTTCGGCCACGCGGTCGAGCTGCGCGAGCACTACACCTGGCGCCACGGCAACGCCGTCGCGGTGGGCATGATGTTTATCGCGAATCTCTCGGCGGCGCGCGGGCTTATTACGCCTGAGCTGCTCTCAACGCACCGCGCTATTTTGACCGCGATAGGCTTGCCCACGACGTATGAGGGCGGCCACTTCGAGGAGCTTTACGCCGGCATGACGCACGATAAGAAGAACCGCGGCGGCCATATCCGCTTCGTCGCGCTCACGGATATCGGCGCGACGACGCGCATTGAAGACGCCACCGAGGATGAGATGCGTGCGGCGTACGAGGCCATTTCGGAGTAAAGGAGAATTCATGAAGATTGTCGTTCTCAACGGACCGAATCTCAACCGCTTGGGCAAGCGCCAGCCGGAGATTTACGGCTCGACGACGCTCGCGGACGTGGAGGCCATGGTCGCCGACCGCGCCGCCCAGCTGGGCCTGGAGGTCGAGTTTTTCCAGTCCAACCACGAGGGTGCCTTGATCGACCGAGTCCACGCCGCGGCGGACGCGAAGGCGGGCGTCATCATCAACCCCGGCGGCTTTACCCACACCTCGGTCGCCTTGCGTGACGCGCTGGCGGAGATTGCTGACGGCGCGGGCTTCGTCGAGGTCCACATCTCCAACGTCCACGCCCGCGAGGAATTTCGTCACTTCTCGTATTTGTCACCGATTGCGCGCGGCGTTATCGCGGGTCTCGGCACCTTTGGCTACCTCGCGGCGCTCGAATACTTCGCGCAGTCGGCGTAGGCGCAGCGGCGCGGCGTCAATTACCCCCAATCGAGCATTTCCGGCCGTGGACCGGGCTACCATAGAGGGCGTTCGTTTCGTCCGCACGAGACCCCGCGCGTCACGCGCTGGGGTCCCGGCCGTTGTATGACAGAGGAGACCACCATGGCCCTGGCTGATACCCGTTTTAGTAACCGTCGCCGCAAGCTCGCCGCGCAGCTCGCCGGCCAGCGCATCGACGCCATGCTGGTCACCCACCTCACGCACGTGCGCTACCTGTCCGGCTTTTCCGGATCCAACGGCGGCCTGCTGCTGCGCAAGGATCTCACGGCGACGATGGCGACGGACGGCCGCTACACCACGCAGATCGCCGAGGAGGTCCCGGATCTCAAGGCCATTCTGGGCCGCGCGGTAGGCGAGGAGCTGCTCAAGACCCTCACCGGCCCCATGCGCGTGGGCTACGAGGCGGACTACGTCTCCGTCTCCCAGCTGGAAAAGCTCACCGCAGCCGCGCCCTCCGATATCACGCTCGTGCCCGTCACCGGTGTTATCGAAGACATCCGTCTGGTCAAGGACCAGCACGAGTTGCGCCGCCTCACCGAGATCGCGGAGCTGGCCAACACGGCGCTCACCCAGCTCATCGACGCGGGCGAGCTCGCCGCGGGACGCACCGAGCGCCAGGTCGCCGCGGATCTCGAGTACCGCATGCGCACCCTCGGCTCGGAGCGCGTGTCCTTCGACACCATCGTTGCCTCCGGTCCGAACTCCGCGAAGCCGCACCACGGCGCGGACGACCGCGTTATTGAAAACGGCGACCTCGTCACCATCGACTTCGGCGCGCACCTCCGAGGCTTCAACTCGGACTGCACGCGTACCTTCGTCGTGGGCGAGGCCAACGACTTCGCCAAGGAAATCTACAACGTCGTGCTCGAGTCGCAGCTGGCCGGCGTGCGCGCCGCGGTGCCGGGCGCGAAGCTCGTCGACGTCGACGCCGCGAGCCGCACCGTCATCGAGGACGCAGGCTACGGCGAGTATTTCGTCCATTCCACCGGCCACGGCGTGGGTCTCGACGTCCACGAGGGGCCGTACGCTGCGAAGACCGGCACGGGCGAGCTGGCCGAGGGCATGACGCTTACCATCGAGCCGGGCATCTACGTGCCGGGTAAGGGCGGCGTGCGCATCGAGGACACGCTCATCATCACCTCGGGCGCGCCGCAGATCATTACGCAGTACCCGAAGGATATGCGCGAGATTTAATGCCTGCGTCCCCGTGCGCGGGTCCCATTCCAGCAGGGACCGTGCGCGGTGGTAGGCTTAGACACTGTTTTCATACGCCCATTCATTCGTAAAAGACCCAGGAGAAAAACCTTCCATGGCTGATACCACCGACTTTAAGAACGGCCTTGTCCTCAAGATGGACAACAAGCTGCAGCAGATTATCGAGTTCCAGCACGTCAAGCCGGGCAAGGGCCCTGCGTTCGTGCGCACCAAGCTCAAGGACGTCGTCACCGGTAAGGTCACGGATAAGACCTTCAACGCGGGCGTCAAGGTCGAGACCGCCACGGTCGACCGCCGCACGATGACCTACCTGTACAACGACGGCTCCAACTACGTCATCATGGACGACAAGACCTTCGAGCAGTTCGAGGTTCCGTTCGACAAGTTCGGTGACGCTGGCAAGTTCCTGCTGGAGAACATGCAGGTCCAGGTCTCCTTCCACGAGGGCGAGATCCTCTTCGGCGAGCTGCCCATCTCCGTCGACCTCAAGGTCGAGCACACCGAGCCGGGCCTGCAGGGCGACCGCTCCTCGGGCGGCACCAAGCCTGCCACCCTCGAGACCGGTGCTGAGATCCAGGTCCCGCTGTTTATCGAGATCGGCAACGTCCTCAAGATCGATACCCGCACCGGCGAGTACCTCTCCCGCGTCAATAACTAAGGCACCCCCTCGCTGTGAGTGATAAAGAGAAGTCGCGCGACATCAACTACAAGCGACACACCGCACGTTACCGCGCGCGTCGCCGCGCGGCCGACATCCTCTTCGAGGCCGAGACTCGCGATATCGATCCCGTCGCGATCGTGGAGGACCGCATTCAGCTTGCCCGCGACAAGGAGTCCGGTGTGGCTCCCATCGCGGAGTACACGGCAGAGATCGTCCGCGGCGCGGCCGAGGAACTCGACATTATCGACGAGAATATCGCCCGCTTCCTCTCAGAGGACTGGGAGTTCCATCGCCTGCCGGCCGTCGACCGCGCCATCATGCGCGTCGCGGCGTGGGAGCTGCTGTTCAACCCAGACGTGCCCACGGCGACGGCCATCGTGGAAGGCGTCGAGCTCGCCAGCGAGTACTCGACAGACAAGGCGGCACCCTACGTGCATGCCGTCCTCGACGACATCGCCCAGTCGCGCTCGCTGTCGAACCCAATGAACGAGTCGGGTCTCGGAGAAGGCGAAGCCCCAGCAGACCACGAGGTTGCGGAGGCGCAGCCGCTCGACGAGTTCGGGGATCCTGAGTTCCCTCCGCTCGACGAGGACGATGCTGAGAAGTAACCGGCTGTGAGCCGAACCCACGCCGCTTGGCGTGGGTTTTCGCTTTTAGTAGTGGTGCGCGCAGTACGATGTTGCGCATGACTGTTGATTCCGAAGCTGCACTGGTGGACATGTGGCCGCCGTTTGGATTGCGCATTGCGGCGCGCGATGACCGGCACGAGATTGCTGTGCGCGTCCTGCGCGACGAAGACGTCGCGCGTATTGCAGGCGTGGGCGTCCACGACGTCTACGGCGACGATGTGCCCGAACACGCGTTTCCGTGGGTTTTCCATAATTCGCCGCAGTCTTCGGTGCAGCATCGCTGGTTTAACCGTGCGAACTTGAGCTCCGAAGAGTGGTCGCTCGACTTCTTGGTGACCGCAGGCGGCGAGCCTATTGGCGTCGTCGACATGCGTAGCAGCGACTTCGCGCATACGCGCGAGGTCAGCACCGGCTCGTGGGTCTTCCACCGGTTCCAGGGCCAAGGCTTCGGAACGTTGGTGCGCCATGCCGTCGCGCAGTTCTGCTTTGACCACCTGGGAGCGGCGAGCATTGCGAGTGACTGGGTCGTGGGGAACGCGGCATCGGAAAGCGTGTCTCGCAAGCTGGGCTACGAGCTGCTGCCGGACGACGGGGAGACCACGCCGTGCGGTCCGGAAGGTAAGCCTAGGCCCGTGCGACGCGGACGGCTGCGTGCCGCCGACTACACGCCGGCGGCGCGCGTCGAATGCGCGGGCCTTACGCCGCAGCTACGGACGATGCTGGGCGCTTGCGCTCGCGGTCGACCTGAGCGAGCGCCGACTTGATGACGGCGACGAAGCCTGCGACCTCGACGACGGGGAGGGCGAGCGTGCCGGCGGCGCTGAGCGCGCGGGCGGTAGCGGGGGCATCGGCAGCCTGGCGGGCGGCGAGAGTGAGCAGCAGGGACATGGCGCCCAGGCTGGTCGCGAGAAGGCTGCCGGTGACATCCAGCTTGTTGTCGCGGCGCGTGGTCCACTCGGCGAAGCCAGCGACGGCTGCGGCGGGGAGGATGGAGCTCAGCATGGCGCGGGCGGGGCTCGTCCATTTCTTGGGGGCGAAGGTGGCTGACCACTTCCGGGGAAGCGGGCGACCGTCCTTGATGGCGGGGAGGGCCGCTGCGGTGCTCAGGGCGAGGAGCGTCCACGGTGCGCCGCGCAGGACGGCGATCGTGGTGGCTGGGATGTGGGCCTCGAGGTCGGGGAGCGAGTCGTCGGGGCGGATGAGACCTAGGCGGCTGGCAATGGCGCCGATGTTGAAGTCCCAGCCGATGCCTGCGGCGCGCGGGACGAGGAGCTTCGGGTTCTCCGGTTCGAAGGCGCCGAGTCGCGCGGCGGGGTTGGTAAGGCCCGAGAAGTCGGCCGGGATACCGAGGAAACGGTGGGTGGTGGGATCGTAGAGTTTCATGGTTACTGCCCTTTCAGGATGGTGTCGACGATCGTGGTGAGGGTCTGCCATTCGGCGGTGAGAGCGGCGAGCTGAGTGCGGCCCGCGTCGGTGACGACGTAGACCTTGCGTGGTGGCCCGCTGGGGGATTCCTCCCAGCGGCTGGTGAGGTATCCGGCTTTCTTTAGACGCGCGAGGAGCGGGTAGAGGGTGCCGGAGGAGACCTCGAGCCCTTGCGCGTTGAGCCGCTCGAGAAGCGCGCCTCCGTAGCCGGGGCTGACGTGAAGGGAACGCAGAACGATGAGTTCCAACACGCCTTTGCGAAGCTGTGTATCTGCCATGCAAGCTCCTTTGTTGTGCCAACTACTATGTATTACATAGTAGCGTGATTCGAGGCAAAAGGGAAGGGCTCACGCTTACAGTGGGGGAATGTCGACATTTAAGATTGCCGACGCGCTAGCGCTGCGCCGGAAAGAACGTCGAGCTGTCCTCCGTCGATCCGAGCTCCACGCCGGGCTTTGACGGAGACAAGGACGAACTGGCCGCGCGCCCCAGTCACTACGACGAGGAGCTCTACGCCAATGGTCGTGCCTACGGGGAGAAGGCCCCCTCGGTGCTCGTCATTCTGCAGGGCATGGACACCTCCGGCAAGGGGGTGTCATTCGCCACGTGTTCAGTACGTTTGATCCGCAGGGCACGGACTCCGTGGGCTTTGGCAAGCCGACCGAGGAAGGGATGAAGCACGACTTTCTCTGGCGCATCCGCAAGCACGACCCCAAGCCGGGCCACGTGGTCGCGTTTGACCGATCGCACTACGAGGATGTGCTGATCCAGCGTGTCCACACATGGGTTGATGAAGACGAGATCGACCGCCGCTTTGAGGCCATCAAGGACTACGAACGTGAGCTCGCCAAGTCCGGCGTCCACATCATTAAGGTTTTCCTGCACCTGTCGAAGAAGGCGCAGAAAGAGAACCTCCTCGAGCGCACCGAGCGTGAGTACAAGTTCTGGAAGTACGACCCGTCCGACGTCGAGGAACGTGCCTATTGGGATGATTACATGGCCGCCTATAAGGACGCCATTCGATGCACCGATGCCTACCACGCGCCGTGGTGCGTCATCCCCACGGACAATAAGAAGTACGCGCGCATGGCGCTCATGTTCCTCATCGTCGACGTGCTGCGTCACCCGGACCTGCCATGGCCGGCGGCGGAGTGTGATCCAGAGACCGTGCGCACGCGTATCGAGGAGTCTTAGGTGGTACATATCCCTTCAGGACATATAACGGGCCCGCTCGGTGCGGCGGGCAGAGCTTATATGTGCGGAAGGGATTTTTTGGATGAGCGTGTGAGCGGGTGTGCGTATTACTCGGCGTCGCGCTCCTGGACGGTGCGGGCGAATTCGTTGAAGTTGTCGAGCGTGCCCAGCAGTGCTTCCTGCGCCGCGACGACGGCGTAGTTAAGTGCGTGGAAGAGTTGATCATCGTTCATGCCCGGGCCGGCCGTGAACGTGGCGTCGCCGCGCAGCTCCGCGTGTCCGTCCACGTCGCCCACGAGCGCGCGGCCGTCGAAGGCGGCGGCATTGAGCTCGTTGGTGATGACGTGGAAGACCGGGGCGATCTCGGCGAAGTCGAGTTCGGTGGGCAGGACGCATTCGACGCGCACGAGCTCGTCGGTGATGCTAAACACCCAGTCAAGGTCGTTGCGCTGAGCGACGGCCATATTCGGAGTCTCGGGGTGGGCGACGGCGCCAAAGTCGTCCTCGTTGAGCGAGGCAATGACGCGCTCGAGGGTGACGGCGGGAAGGTCAGTGTGGGAGAAGAATTCGTAGGGGTTCTCGAACTCTGGTGCTTGCTGAGTTGCATCAGTCATGAACTAGTCCTCCTCGTTCCACGTGACGGCCTGGGGGAAGGCCTGCGCGACGGCCTCAAAAGCGGCGGAGAAGCTGCCAAAGACGCTCAGGATGAACGTGCCCAGCTGGTTGCGGCTGAGGCCTTCGCCGATGGCCATCGCACGGTTGCCGTTGATGACGATCTGCTCGGTGGGGTGCTTGCCCTGACCGTCGCTGAAGGCGTAGCTCAGCGTCGGCGCAACCATCTGCCAGTTGAAGTCCGCAATGATGGGCGCGACAGTTTCCTCCGCGGACGCGTCGAGGCGGCCCTCCCACGTCGCAAAGGCGCTCAGGGTGTCATCCTGAATGTCGAAGTGGATGGTGAGATGCGGCAGGCCGGTCTGGAGGACGATGCGCTCGTCCTCCGGCGCGGCGGCCGCAGCATCGGCATCCGTGTCGGTCTCGGGGTCAGTCTCGGAGTCGTTGGGCGCCGAGACGAGCACGTAGTCTGCGCCGAGGAGCTCGAAGATCTCCACGAGGCGGTGAATGTTGACGGGCTGTACCTCGGTGTCGGCCGCGTGAGACGGAGCGTTGGAGGCCATTGCTATTCGCCGTTCTGAGCCTGGTTGGCGGCTTCAGAACCGAGTTTTGCCATCTCCTCTGCGGCGGCGACCATGGCATTCTGGGCGCCGATGACGCCGTCGACGGCGGCCTTGAGGGCGGCGGCGAGCTGCGTGTCGTTCATGCCGGCGGCGACCGGAATGTCGCGCTCGGTGCGCACGACGAGCGAGTCGTCGAAATCAGTGATGGCGGCGCGGGCACCCATCTGCACCGAGTTGATCTGGTTGGCGGCGAGGAAGAGACCGGCGTCCGCCTGCGAGAAGGTCGCGTCCGTTTGCACGTCGCAGCGGACGATGAGAACGGAGTCGAGCACTGCGAATAGGCAGGGCAGACCGTTGAGGTTCGCCGTGGCGGAGTCGTCGCGGCCCTCGATCTTGTCGAGGGTGACGTCGAAGGTCGCCATGGCGTCGATAACGCGCTCGAGCGTCACGACGGGCAACGAATTCGGATCCTCCGGGTTGAGGGTCTGCTGATTAGTCATGCTTGTGTTCCTCCCAGGTCACGAGCTGCGGGTACTGCGATTCGATGAAGGTCCACGCCTCCAGGATGGAGTTGAGCGAGGACATGACGAAGGCGCCGAGCTGATTGCGGGAAACGCCCTCGGAGATGGTGAGCTCGCGCACGGCGGAGACGACGAGTGCCTTCTCGTCCGCGCCGCCTTCGTAGAAGCGCAGCGTGGGCGCGAAGTGCTCGGCGTTCCACTGGTTGATGTGGGTGAGGATGGTCGGGCCCTCGGAAACCGGTACCTGGCCGCGCCAGATGGAGTCGATGATGAGGGTGTCCTCGCGCACCTGCATGGCAATCGCGGTGTTCGCGAAGCCGGAGCGGAAGACCTCGACGGTCGAGCCGTCCTCGTGCTGGTGCTCCTCGGTGCGGTACTGCAGTCCTTGCTGGTCAAAAATCTCCGCGATACGGGCGACCGTCGCGGGGGATACCTCGGTATCCGGCAGGATCTTCTGCTCGGGTGAAGTCACGTGAATCCTTAACTTGTGTCGATAAAGTGCGCCCACCAGCTTAAGGCATGCGGGCGTGTGGCGTGGCGAGCGGCCTTAGACGGCAGGCAGCGCGACGAGTTCCTCGCCGCCAAGCTCGTGGGTGAGCGCCGCGGCTATCGTCTCGAAGCGGTACGTGTGGTTCGCAGGCGTGAGCTTCTCGCTCGCGACGCGCTGGTTCGCCAGCGCCAGCTCCTGAGCACCCTCGCGGCCGAGCAACAGGGCCGGACCGAGGGTGGGGATGGGGATGATAGCGGGACGGCCGAGCTCCTTTGCCAGCAGATGCGCCATGTCGCGGTTGAGAACGGGTTCAGGCCCTACGGCGTTGACGGGGCCGGTGAGCGCGTCGTCGATCGCGGCACGGAAATAGATATCGGTGAGGTCGTCGTGCGCGATCCAACTCAGCCAAAAGTCGCCGTCGCCGAAGGTGCCGCCCAGGCCTGTGTGGAAGAGCGCGCGGAGCAGCGGAAGCAACCCGGCGTTGCCGGTGAGCGCGACGCCGGTGCGGACCTGGACAACGCGGGCGGCATCGGCAGCAGGCGCCGTGGCGGCCTCCCAGTTGCGGCAGACCTCGGCCAAGAAGCCGTCGCCGGAGTCCGAGGACTCCGTAAGGAGCTCATCGCCACGGTCAGGGCCGTAGTAGCCGATGGCGGAGGCGGAGACAAAGGTCTTGACAGACTGCGTGCGGGAGACCAGCTCTGCGAGCTTGCGCGTGGGACCCACGCGGGAGTCGCGTATGGCCGCCTTGTGGGAGTCGTTGAAGCGGCCGAAAATGGGCTCGCCGGCCAAGTGAATAAGGACGTCGGCGTCCGCGAGGAGATCGGGCGCAGGATTCGCGGGGTTCCAGACGCGTTGGCCCTCTTTGGCCTTGGAACGCACGAGCTGGATGACGGTGTGACCGGCGGTGGTGAGCTGTGCCGTCAGGGCACGACCCACGGCGCCGCGGGAGCCGGTCATAGCGACGGTAAGCGGGCGGGCCGCACCGTTGATACTCTGCACTCGCGCGAGGAAGTCGAAGTCCGCGATGAGCTGGCGCTGGCGGTAGGCAAACATCGGCGTCAGCGCCGATGCCGGAATACGCGTGTCGACGGTGTCGGTGATGAGTGTGCGCTCGCCTCGCAGGGCGGCGCTGGCCGTCTCAAAGTCCGCGAAGGTATGGGTGTGACGCCAGTTCGCGAGCTTGCGCATGGGCGCGTTGATACACACGTCGGCGAAACTGCGGCCGCGCTGGTAGCGGGAGAGATCGTGGCGCGCGACCCATGTGAGACCCGCAGGAAAGCCGAGGACCGTGGTGCCATCGGAGAGCCGTTCGGCCTGGCGGCGCGGGGTCACGGGCAAGAAAGGCGGGGTAAGACGCGCTAAGGCGCCGGGGCGAGTGTGCCATTGCCACACGAGCTCGCGGGGTGCGTCGATGACGTGGGAAGCCTCAAAACTCAACGGGGTGGATTCTTCCTTGGACGGGGAGGACGCGCGGCGGCGCCGTAAGAACTCCGTCCACTCTAGTCGAGGTACCCCCATTACGGCGGGTGGGTGCTACAGTTGGAGTCGTTCGATTTGAGGACACACATATATAGGCATCCTTTAAAGACCGCACCGTGAGGCGGGGAAGGAGGTCACGATGAGTGTTGATAACGCTACCGCGGACGCAACTGAGCTGCTCAGCTCGGATGACGTCGCGCGCACCGTTGCACGCATCGCGCACCAGATCATTGAAAAGACGGCGCTCGATTCGGCCGACGCACCACGCGTCGTGCTCCTTGGCATTCCCTCTGGTGGCGTGCCGTTGGCGGAGCGCCTGGCTGAAAAAATCAAGGAATTCTCGGGGGTGGAAATTCCGGCCGGGGCACTCGATATCACCTTGTACCGCGACGATCTCCGCGGCAAGCCGCACCGCGCGTTGCGCCCCACGCTGATCCCCGACGGCGGCATTAATAGCGCCACGGTCATCCTTGTCGATGACGTGTTGTATTCGGGACGCACCATCCGCGCAGCACTCGATGCCCTGCGCGACATTGGACGCCCGGACATCATCCAACTCGCCTGCCTCGTTGACCGTGGCCACCGCGAGGTGCCCATCCGCGCCGATTACGTGGGCAAGAATATTCCCACGGCCCGCGACGAGGATGTCACCGTCTTCATCGAGGCCATTGACGGCCGCGATGCGGTTGTTTTAACGCGCAAAGCAGAAGAGGACAAGTAAATGAAGCACCTCATCGATATCGCGGATCTCACGGCAGACGAGATCCTGGGGCTCATGGACGAGGCCGACCGCTTCCGCGAGGCCATTAATGGCCGCGAAGTGAAGAAGCTGCCCACCCTGCGCGGGCGCACGGTTTACACCCTGTTCTATGAGAACTCCACGCGTACCCGTTCTTCCTTCGAGACGGCCGGCAAGTGGATGTCCGCGGACGTCATCAATATCTCCGCGGCGAGCTCGTCGGTGAAGAAAGGCGAGTCCCTCAAGGACACCGGCTTGACTATTTCGGCGATTGGCACGGATGCCATCATCATTCGCCACCCGTCCTCGGGCGCAGCAAAGCAGCTCGCTGGCTGGGTCGCCCCCAATGGCGACGGCCCGTCCGTCATCAATGCCGGCGACGGCGCGCACCAGCACCCCACGCAGGCACTGCTCGACGCCACCACCATGCGCCAGCGTCTCGGGCTTTCCGATGCCGCCTCCTTCCGAGGCTTGCGCGTCAAAATCGTGGGCGATTGCCTCCACTCCCGCGTCGTGCGGTCCAACGTCGACCTGCTCACCACGCTCGGCGCCGAGGTCACCCTCGTCGCCCCGCCTACGCTTATGCCGTTTGGCGTGGAGAAGTGGCCGGTGCGCGTCTCCTATGACTTCGACGCCGAGCTTGTCGATGCCGACGTGGTCATGATGCTGCGCGTCCAAGCCGAGCGCATGAACGGCGGCTTCTTCCCGTCCCACCGCGAATACGCGGCGCTTTACGGCCTGTCCAAGGACCGTGCGAAGAAGATGCAGGACCACGCCATCGTCATGCACCCAGGTCCCATGCTGCGCGGCATGGAGATCAACTACGCGGTCGCGGATCAACCGCGCTCCGCTGTTTTGCAGCAGGTCAACAACGGCGTGCACGTGCGCATGGCCGTCCTGTTTACCCTCCTGGCCAACGGCGAGAATGCTGGATTCTAACCGGTTCGAGTACAGAAAGACGTTCAGTAGATTATGACTTCACCTGAGAACTTCCCGGCGACCGGTCGCCTGTCCGCACCCGCCGCCGGCACGCTGCTTATCACCAACGTCCGCCCGTACGGCGAGGGCGAGCCCGTCAACGTGCTCGTGCGTGACGGTTTCATCGAGTCCGTGAACGCCGACGCGGACGCGAGTGCAGACCGCGTCGTGGACGGCGAGGGCCACGTGCTTCTGCCGGGCCTCGTGGACATGCACGTGCACCTGCGCGAGCCGGGCCGCGAGGATACCGAGACCATCGAGACCGGCTCTCGCGCCGCGGCAAAGGGCGGCTTCACGGCCGTGTTTACCATGGCGAACACCATGCCGGTGATGGATCAGCCCATCATCGCCGAGTCTGTGTGGGCCAAGGGCCAGGCGCTCGGCGTGTGCGACGTCCACCCGGTGGGCTCCATCACGAAGGGCCTCGAGGGCAAGACCATTACCGAGTTCGGCATGATGAAGAACTCGGACGCCAAGGTCCGCATGTTCTCCGACGACGGCAAGTGCGTCCAGGACCCGCAGATCATGCGTCGCGCCCTCGAGTACGCCAAGGGCCAGGACGTCCTGCTCGCGCAGCACGCCGAGGATTCCCGTATGACCGAGGGGGCTGTCGCCCACGAGGGCGAGGTCGCCGCACGCCTGGGCCTGCGTGGCTGGCCGCGCGTCGCCGAGGAATCCATCGTGGCGCGCGACGCGCTGCTTGCACGCGACTACGGCAATCGCATGCACATCTGCCACGCTTCGACGACGGGTACGGTGGAGCTGCTCAAGTGGGCGAAGGGCCAGGACATTCCGCTCACCGCCGAGGTCACCCCGCACCACCTCATGCTCACCGACGAGAAGATCGCCGACTACGACGGACTCTTCCGCGTCAACCCGCCGTTGCGCGAGGAGCACGATGCCCTCGCACTGCGCGACGCGTTACTCGACGGCACCATCGACTGCGTCGCCACGGACCACGCGCCGCACGGCTCGGAAGACAAGTGCGTGGAGTTCGAGCACGCCAAACCCGGCATGCTGGGCCTCGAGTCCTCGCTCGCCGTCATCGCGAAGGTCTTCGTCGAGTCCGGCCTGGCCGACTGGCGCTTCGTCGCTCGCGTCATGTCCGAGCGACCGGCCGAAATCACCCGTCTGCCGGGCCACGGTCGCCCGATCGCGGTGGGGGAGCCGGCAAACCTCACCATCGTCGACCCGCAGCGCGCCTGGACCTCGGACGTCGAGCACCTCGCGTCCAAGGCCGAGAACAACCCGTACGCCGGCGAGGACTTCAACGCCCGCGTCACGCACACCTTCCTGCGCGGCACGCTCACGTACGACGTGGCTGCTGACGAATCTGCTGCCGAGTAGGCGGAACCAGACCATAATGAATAGCACAACCCGATCTACATCACAGAACGCAATATCAAAGGATGAAACCTTGACTTCTGCTCCTATCCCCGCCGTGCTCGTTCTTGCCGATGGCAAGGTCTTCCGCGGCTTCGGCTTTGGCAAGACCGGAACCACGCTCGGCGAAGCAGTGTTCACCACCGGCATGACCGGTTACCAGGAGACCATGACCGACCCGTCCTACCACCGCCAGATCGTGGTCGCGACGTCGCCGCAGATTGGCAACACCGGTTGGAACGACGAGGACGACGAGTCGCACGGCTCGAAGATTTGGGTCGCCGGCCTCGTTATCCGCGACCTTGCACACCGCGTCTCTAACTGGCGTGCGGCGCGCTCGCTGCCTGAGGAGATGGAGAAGCAGGGCATCGTCGGCATCCGCGGCATCGACACCCGCGCTCTTGTGCGCCATCTGCGCAACTTCGGCTCCATCGCCGCCGGCGTCTTCTCCGGCGAGGCTGCCGAGCGCCCCGTCGAGGAGCTGCTCGCCGAGGTCAAGGCACAGCCGTCTATGGCGGGCCTCGACCTGGCCGAGGACGTCTCCACCACTGAGCCCTACACCGTCCCGGCGGAGGGGGAGAAGAAGTTCACCGTCGTCGCCTATGACATGGGCATTAAGACCTCGACGCCGAATAACTTCGCCAAGCGCGGCATCGAAACCGTCGTCGTTCCGGCGAATACGCCCTACGAGGACATCAAGCAGTACAACCCAGACGGCGTGTTCGTCTCCAACGGCCCGGGTGACCCAGCCACCGCAGACAAGATGGTCGCCATCACCCGCGACATCCTCGCGTCTGGCACCCCGTTCTTCGGCATCTGCTTCGGTAACCAGATTCTGGGCCGCGCACTTGGGCTGAACACGTACAAGCTCAAGTTCGGCCACCGCGGCATCAACGTGCCGGTGAAGAACCACCTCACGGGCAAGATCGATATCACCGCACAGAACCACGGCTTCGCGCTCGAAAACCCGGCTGGCGAGGGCAAGCCCGCCGGCGGCGCCGAGTTCGACACCGACTTCGGCCCGGCTCTCGTGACGCACACCTGCCTCAACGACGACGTCGTTGAGGGTGTGGCGCTCAAGTCCGGCATGGCCTTCTCCGTGCAGTACCACCCGGAATCCGCCGCCGGCCCGCACGACGCCAACCCGCTGTTTGACCAGTTCATCCAGCTTATGGACGACCACAAGTAAGCAACCAGGAAAAAGGGAAGAGAAAGAAATTCATGCCTAAGCGCAACGACATCAACCACGTCCTGGTCATCGGTTCTGGCCCGATCGTTATTGGTCAGGCCTGCGAGTTTGACTACTCCGGCACCCAGGCCTGCCGCGTCCTCAAAGAAGAAGGCCTGCGCGTTACGCTCATCAACTCCAACCCGGCCACCATCATGACCGACCCGGAGTTCGCGGACCACACCTACATCGAGCCCATCGATCCGGCCTACATCGAGAAGGTCTTCCAGAAGGAAATCGAAGAGGGCCACAAGATCGACGCCGTGCTCGCCACCTTGGGCGGCCAGACGGCGCTCAACGCGGCCATCCAGCTCGACCGTGCTGGCATCCTTGAGAAGTACGGCATCGAGCTCATCGGCGCGGACATTCCGGCCATCGAGCGCGGCGAGGACCGCCAGATGTTCAAGGACATCGTGGCCTCCGTCGGCGGCGAGTCCGCGCGCTCCCGCGTGTGCCGCAACATGGACGAAGTCCACGAGACCGTCAAGGAACTGGGCTTGCCCGTCGTCGTCCGCCCGTCGTTTACCATGGGTGGCTTGGGCTCCGGTCTGGCGTTTAACAACGAAGACCTCGACCGCATCGCCGGCGGTGGCTTGGCCGCCTCGCCGGAAGCCAACGTGCTCATCGAGGAGTCCATTCTCGGCTGGAAGGAATTCGAGCTCGAGCTTATGCGCGATGGTGACGACAACGTGGTCGTCATCGCGTCCATCGAAAACGTCGACGCCCTGGGCGTTCACACCGGCGACTCCGTCACGGTCGCCCCGGCGCTTACCCTCACGGACCGCGAGTACCAGAAGATGCGTGACCTCGGCATCGCCATCATTCGCGCCGTCGGCGTCGATACCGGCGGCTGCAACATCCAGTTCGCCGTGAACCCGAACGACGGCCGCATCATCGTCATCGAGATGAACCCGCGCGTGTCCCGTTCCTCCGCGCTGGCGTCCAAGGCCACCGGTTTCCCGATCGCGAAGCTCGCTGCCAAGCTCGCCATCGGCTACACCCTCGACGAGGTCACCAACGACATCACCGGCGTGACCCCGGCCGCCTTCGAGCCGACCCTCGACTACGTCATCGTTAAGTCTCCGCGCTTCGCCTTCGAGAAGTTCCCGGGTGCGGACGACACGCTCACCACCACCATGAAGTCCGTGGGCGAGGCCATGGGTATCGGCCGCAACTACATTGCGGGCCTCAACAAGGTCATGCGTTCCATGGAAACCAAGATGGCTGGCTTCTGGACCCGACCGGACGAGTACTTCGCGGGCGACCGCGCCACCGACGTCGAGGCCGTTCTCAAGGACCTCGAGACCCCGACCGAGGGCCGCATGTACGACGTCGAGCTCGCCCTGCGCCTGGGCGCGACCGTCGAGCAGGTCTTCGAGCACTCCATGATTGACCCGTGGTTCCTTGCCGAGCTCAAAGCCCTCGTCGACTTCCGCGAGCGGCTTGCCGATGCCCCCGTGCTCGACGAAGACCTCCTGCGCGAGGCCAAGTACATGGGCCTGTCTGACGCTCAGATTGCCGCCGTGCGCCCCGAGTTCGCGGGCGAGGACGGCGTGCGCCGCCTGCGTTGGTCGCTGGGCATTCGCCCGGTCTACAAGACGGTTGATACGTGTGCCGGCGAGTTCGAGGCGCAGACGCCGTACCACTACTCGGCCTACGAGCTCGACCCGAATGCAGAGTCCGAAGTTGCCGAGCAGCGCGACCGCGAAAAGGTCATCATCTTGGGCTCCGGCCCGAACCGCATCGGCCAGGGCATTGAGTTCGACTACTCCTGTGTCCACGCAGCCCTCGAGCTCTCCCGCGCGGGCTACGAGACCGTCATGGTCAACTGCAACCCGGAGACCGTCTCCACCGACTACGACACGGCCGACCGCCTCTACTTCGAGCCGCTGACCTTCGAAGACGTCATGGAGGTCTACAACGCCGAGGCTACCTCCGGCACCGTCGCGGGCGTCATCGTCCAGCTCGGCGGACAGACCCCGCTGGGCCTCGCGGAGAAGCTCACCGAGGCTGGCGTCCCGGTTGTCGGCACCACGGCCGACGCCATCAACCTCGCCGAGGATCGTGGCGAGTTTGGCCAGGTGCTTAGCCGTGCGGAGCTCCCGGCACCGGCGTTCGGCACCGCCACCTCCTTCGACGAGGCCAAGGCTGTCGCCGCGGAAATCGGCTACCCGGTGCTCGTGCGTCCGTCCTACGTCCTGGGCGGCCGCGGCATGGAGATCGTCTACGACGAGGCCTCCCTGCAGGATTACATCGACCGCGCCACCGAGATCACCTCGGACCACCCGGTGCTCGTCGACCGCTTCCTCGATAACGCCATCGAGATTGACGTCGACGCGCTGTGCGACGGCGACGAGGTCTACCTGGGCGGCGTTATGGAGCACATCGAGGAAGCCGGCATTCACTCCGGCGACTCTTCCTGTGCGCTTCCACCGATGACGCTCGGCCCGGAGGACATTGAGAACGTCCGCGAGTCCACGCGCAAGTTGGCCCACGGCATTGGCGTCAAGGGCCTCATGAACGTCCAGTACGCGCTCAAGGACGACATCCTCTATGTCATCGAGGCCAACCCGCGTGCTTCGCGCACCGTGCCATTCGTCTCCAAGGCGACGGGCGTGCAGATGGCGAAGGCCGCCGCGCGCATCATGATGGGCGCCTCCATCAAGGAGCTGCGTGCCGAGGGCGTGCTGCCGGAGAACTACGACGGCGGCTCGCTGCCGCTCGATCACCCCATCGCGGTCAAGGAAGCCGTCCTGCCGTTCAACCGCTTCCGTCGCCCGGATGGCCAGCCGCTCGATACGCTGCTCAGCCCGGAGATGAAGTCCACCGGCGAGGTCATGGGCTTGGCCAGCAACTTCGGCGCGGCTTACGCCAAGGGCGAGCTCGCCGCGTTCGGTGCGCTGCCCACCGAGGGCACCATCTTCGTCTCCGTCGCCAACCACGACAAGCGCATGCTCATTTTCCCGATTCAGCGCCTGGCGCTCATGGGCTTCGAAATCGTCGCCACCCGCGGTACCGCCCAGATGCTGCGCCGCAACGGCGTCGAGTGCGAGGTCGCGGTCAAGGTCTCCGAGAACCCCGAGGGCAAGGCCACCATTCGTGACCAGATCCTCTCCGGCGACATCGACCTGGTGCTCAACACCCCGGCCGGTTCGGCAGGCGCTCGCCACGACGGCTACGAGATTCGTACGGCTGCCGTCAAGGCTGGCATCCCGTGCGTGACCACGGTCCAGGGTGTTACGGCCGCGGTCCAGGGCATCGAGGCCCTGCGCCAGGGCAACCTCACCGTGCGTTCCCTCCAGGAGCTCGAGCATGCCCCAGCCAAATAACTCCGTCACCGAGCACAGCGCGGTGACGCGGAGCGATGCGACGTTCGGTGAGCGTCTCGTCGCCGCCGGCCGCGATCGTGGGCGTCTGTGCGTGGGCATTGACCCACACGCTCACCTGCTCGAGGCCTGGGGCCTCGACAACACCGTCGATGGCCTTCGCACGTTCACGCAGACGTGTGTCGAGGCGTTTGCCGAGACGGCTGCGGTGGTCAAGCCGCAGGTCGCGTTCTTCGAGCGCTTCGGCTCGCAGGGCTTCGCGGTTCTCGAGCGCGCGCTCGCGGACCTGCGCGACGCGGGCTGCCTCACGATTGCGGACGCCAAACGCGGCGACATCGGCAGCACCATGGTCGGCTACGCGGATGCGTGGCTGGGGGAGACCTCGCCGCTGCGCGCAGACTCGGTGACGGTCTCGCCGTATCTCGGCATTGGCGCGCTGGCACCGGTCTTCGAGACGGCCGAGCGTGTGGGCGGCGGCGTCTTCGTCCTCGCCGCGACGTCGAACCCGGAGGCTGTCGAGCTGCAGTCCATCACGGACGCGGACGGCCGCACCATCGCCCAGCGCATGGTCGACGAGGCGGCAACGTATAACGCGCCGCACGCGGCTGTTGGACGCCCCGGCAACGTCGGTGTCGTCGTCGGCGCGACCCTCGCGCAGCCGCCGGTCCTCGACGCCCTGGGCGGCCCGGTGCTCTTGCCGGGCGTCGGCGCGCAGGGGGCATCGGCAAGCGACGTGCTCGCTATTACCCAGGCGGCGCCGGAGCTTGGCTTTGCCAATGTTTCGCGCTCCGTCCTGCGCCACGGGCCGAGCGTCGACGCGCTGTGCGACGCGGTGCGCAGCCAGGCCGCGGAGTTTAGAGCGGAAGCCTAGAGTTTTTACCGCCTTGAGCAGCCCGGATGCAGGCCATCCGGGCTCTTTGTGCGTTTTCGGGCCGGAGTATTTGCGCAGGTAGGGGAGTTTTTTCAAGAAAATCCCAGCTCGATTTAATCCTTAGGCCGTTGTGCTGGTATTTTATGACACGCAGCGCGATGACGTGCCACAACGTCGCACTAGTGGCGGCGCGTTCGGCCCTGTTATCGTCGCAGGAACAAAACCGGTGCTAGGATTGCCAGAAGTCGGTATGCTTCCATGGATGTAACTTGCACGAGTTGCCCCGTTGAGAGGCAGTTTTTACCGAGAACTTCGGCGCCTGTAGCGCCAAGCAGACCCATTAATCACCTAGAAATATCGGAGGATACCGAAGTGGCACTCCCTAAGTTGACTGACGAGCAGCGCAAGGAAGCACTCGCAAAGGCCGCTGAGGCCCGTAAGGCTCGTGCTGAGCTGAAGGCAGCACTCAAGCGCGGCGAGACCAACCTCAAGGAGGTCCTGGAGAAGGCCGAGACCGACGAGATCATCGGCAAGACCAAGGTGTCCGCACTCCTTGAGGCTCTCCCGAAGGTCGGCAAGGTCAAGGCCAAGGAGATCATGGACAACCTCGAGATCGCTCAGACCCGCCGTCTGCGCGGCCTGGGCGACCGTCAGCGTCGTGCCCTGCTCGAGCACTTCGGCTACGAGTCCTAAACCCCGGACCTAGAAGAAGGCAGAAGTGTCTGGAGCACAAACACACGGTGAGCTCGTCGTTCTGGCGGGCCCTGCCGGCGTGGGTAAGTCCTCTGTGGTCCAGCGCCTGCGCAACGACGTAGACCAGCTCTACTTCAGCGTGTCCATGACGACGCGCCAGCCCCGTCCCGGCGAACGCGATGGGGTCGACTACTTCTTCGTTACTCCGGAGGAGTTTCAATCTCAGATCGATTCCGGCTCCATGCTGGAATGGGCAGAGATTCACGGAGGCCTGCAGCGTTCTGGAACGCCGGCAGGCCCTGTGGCGGAGGCCCGCGCGGCCGGCCGTCCCGTGCTGGTGGAAGTAGACCTGGCGGGTGCACGCAACGTCAAGCTTGCGTTGCCCGATGCTCACACTGTCTTCCTGGCTCCGCCGTCCTGGGAGGTGCTCGTCGAGCGCCTCACCGGCCGCGGTACGGAAACGCCGGAGGTCATTGAGCGCAGGCTGCAGACAGCCCGCAAGGAGCTGGCGGCACAAGATGAGTTCGACACCGTCATCGTCAACGAAAATCTCGATGACGCCGTCGCAGCTATCAGTGCTATCCTGCAAGGAGAGTCCGCTTAAGCTGCGGAGACTGCCCAAAGAATTCTTTCACAACCACAATTGACGAAAAGGTGCATGTGACTAACGTGACCGCCGTGAACAACGAGGCCAAGGTCGAGCCGGTCTTCGATCCGCCCACGGGCATTACCGCCCCGCCGATCGATGAGCTGCTGGAGAAGGTCTCTTCCAAGTACGCGCTGGTTATCTTCGCCGCGAAGCGCGCGCGACAGATCAACAGCTACTACCAGGAGCAGGACGACGGCGTCTTCGAGTTCGTCGGCCCGCTGGTAACCCCGGAGCCGGGCGAGAAGCCGCTGTCTATCGCCCTGCGCGAGATTCAGGCTGGCCTCCTCGACCACGAGGAAGGAAAGTAAGCCGCTCGCTCCGTCGCGACCACCCCGCGTCTACCCGTTTCACGGGCCGGACGCGGGGTTTCGCGTAGTATTGGCCCGTGACTTCTTCCGCTTCTGCATTACCTCGAAAAATTGTTGTCGGCGTCGCCGGAGGCATTGCCGCCTATAAAGCCTGCCATCTCGTGCGCGACTTGAAAGAGCATGGCGACGACGTGCGCGTCGTGCCTACGCCCAACGCGTTGCAGTTTGTCGGTGCCGCGACTTTCGAGGCCCTGTCCGGCCATCCTGTCTCCACGACGGTCTTCGATGCCGTCGACGAGGTCCAGCACGTCAACGTGGGCCAGCATGCCGATGCCGTCGTTATCGCGCCCGCTACCGCCGACGTCCTTGCACGCCTCGTGGCCGGACGCGCCGATGATTTGCTCACTGCGACGGTGCTCGTGGCCACGTGTCCTGTCATTGTCGTGCCTGCCATGCACACGGAGATGTGGAACAACCCGGCCACGCGGGAGAACGTCGCCACGCTCCGCCGCCGCGGTGTGACCGTCATGGAGCCCGCACATGGCCGACTCACGGGCAAGGACTCTGGCCCAGGACGCCTGCCGGAGCCGTCCCAGATTGCGGAGTTTGTCCGCACGGAGCTCGCCGGTTATCGCACGCCCTTCGACTGGGAGGGTCGTCGCGTGCTTATCTCGGCTGGCGGCACCCAGGAGAACGTGGACCCAGTGCGTTATATTGGCAACCGTTCGTCGGGGCGCCAGGGCTATGCGTTGGCGGAGATTGCCGCGCAGCGTGGCGCGCGCGTGACCATCGTGGCTGGCGCGACGGACGTGTTGGAGACTCCCTCGGGCGCAGAGATTGTACGCGTGGGCTCGACGCGGGAGATGGAAGCCGCCATGAACGAGCGCGCGCCGGAGGCCGACGTCATCATCATGGCTGCGGCTGTGGCGGACTACCGTCCCGCGGACGTCGCCGACTCGAAGATGAAGAAGGGGAGCGCGGACGAAGAGCTTGCGACGCTGCACCTCGTGGAGAATCCGGACATCCTCAAAGGGCTCGTCGCGCGCCGCGACGCCGGTGAGCTCAAAGACGGCGTCGTCATCGCTGGCTTCGCTGCGGAGACGGGCGATGCGATGCATTCGGCGCTCGATTACGCGCGCGCGAAGTTTGAACGCAAGGGCTGCGACGTGCTCATGGCGAATGAGGTCGGCGTGGGCAAAGTATTCGGCCAGACGACGAACTCGGGCTGGATTCTGCGTCGCGGTGCTGAGCCGACCGTTGTGGAGCTGGGCAGTAAACAGGTGGTCGCGGCCCAGATCTTGGATGCCGTGAATGCAATTGCCTCGGAGTAGGCCGCGTTAATTGCCAAGATAGACCGCTTGGTCTAATATTGCCCTTTGTCAACGCTTGGGGCCAGAACCATGCGCCGTCTATTCACCCCTGTTATACAAAGGACACACATAACGTGACGAATAACGCCGTGACCGCGACCCGACTCTTTACGTCTGAGTCGGTCACTGAAGGCCACCCCGATAAAATCTGTGACGCCATTTCCGACACCATCCTCGACGCCTTGCTCGAGAAAGACCCCCACGCCCGCGTCGCCGTGGAAACCCTCGTAACGACCGGCCAGGTCCACGTCGTGGGCGAGGTTTCCACGACGGGCTATGTCGAAATCCCGCAACTCGTGCGCAAAACCCTCGTCGACATCGGATTCATCTCCTCCGACGTCGGATTCGACGGCACCACCTGTGGCGTCAACGTCGCCATTGGCGAACAGTCCCCGGAGATCGGCGCAGGCGTCGATGTCGCGGACGAGATTCGCTCCGGCGAGGCCGGTGACGACCTCGAGCAGACCGGCGCCGGCGACCAGGGCCTCATGTTTGGCTACGCCACGAACGAGACCCCGGAATTCATGCCGCTGCCTATCTCCACGGCTCACCACCTTGCACGCCGCCTCACCGCCGTGCGCAAGGAGGGCATCGTCCCGCACCTGCGCCCGGACGGCAAGACACAGGTCACCTTCGCCTACGACGAAGACGAAAACCCGGTGCGCATCGACACCATCGTCATCTCCACCCAGCACGATCCGGAGGTCGACCGCGAGTGGCTCGTCGAGCCGCTGCGCACCGAGGTCGTCGAGTACGTCATCAAGGCCAACGACCTTGATCGCTACTACGACGAGCAGACGAAGCTGCTCATCAACCCGTCGGGCTCCTTCATTCTCGGCGGCCCTATGGGCGACGCGGGCCTCACCGGTCGCAAGATCATCGTCGATACCTATGGCGGCATGGCCCGCCACGGCGGCGGCGCCTTCTCCGGTAAGGACCCGAGCAAAGTCGACCGTTCTGCGGCCTACGCCATGCGTTGGGTCGCGAAGACCATCGTCGCCGCTGAGCTCGCGGACCGCGCGGAGGTCCAGGTGGCCTACGCCATTGGCCGCTCCCAGCCGGTCGGCCTCTACGTCGAGACCTTCGGCACCGCCAAGAACGGGCTCACCGACGGCCAGATTCAGGCCGCCGTCAACGAGGTCTTCGACCTGCGCCCGCACAAGATCATCGCGGACCTTGACCTGCTGCGTCCGATCTACCGCGCGACCGCCGCGTATGGTCACTTTGGCCGCACCGACGTGAACCTGCCCTGGGAGGACACCTCGCGTGCGCCGCTGCTGCGCGCCGCCGCCGGTCTCTAGCTCCCGCACGCGCTAGAATCGAGCGCTATGCCTAAGAAAACACCCGCCGCCGTTGACCCGGTCGTGCGGGTGTTGCCGTTGTTGCGGGTGGCGCACTTGGACCGGGCGTTCGACTACTACGTCGACGAGGCGGAGTCCGAGGTCGCCCAACCCGGTGTTCGCGTGCGCATTCGCTTCAATGGCCAACTTCAGGACGGCATCATCCTGGCCCGCGGCGCGGAGACTGAATTCCAAGGAACGCTGCGCTTTATCGACCGCGTGGTTTCGCCATATCCCGTCTATACGGAGAAGCTCTCTGCTCTCGTGGAGTCGCTTGCCAAACGCTACGGCGGCGCGCGCTCGGATATCATTCGCGTGGCAATCCCGCCGCGCCACGCGAAGGCGGAAGAGTCAGATCTCACCACGCCATGGGAGGAACTCGGCGAGTCTGTCGAGCCTGACCTGTCCGGATGGTCCGCTTATCTCCATGGTGAATCCTTTGTCGATGCCGTCCTCGCCGGAAACGTCGCCCGCGCCGCGTGGCAGATCGCGCCCGGCGATGATTGGGCCAGCGCGCTCGCGGCCTTAGGCGCGAAGGTCGCCCGCGACGGGGGAGGAGTGCTCATGGTCGTTCCAAACCAGAAGTCCCTCGATCGTCTCGAAGCAGCTTTCCGCGCCGTCGTAGGCGCCAAGCAGGTCACCACGTTGGCGAACTCCTTGGGCCCTCAGGCGCGTTACCGACGCTACCTTTCGGCTCTCCAGGGCCAGGCGCGTATTGTGCTGGGCACGCGTTCTGCCGCCTTCGCACCTGTACACGACCTGCGATTGGCGGTCATCCTTGACGATGGCGACGATAACCTTGTCGATCCGCTCAAGCCTTACGTGCACGCCCGTGAGGTTCTCACAACGCGCTCCGCGTTGGAACATGCCAGCCTTATCCTCGCCGGCCATGCGCGCACGGCGGAGACCCAGCTCCTCGTCGAGTCTGGCTGGGCTCATGACCTTGTGGCGAGCGCCGCGACATTGCATGCCCGTTGCCCGCAGATTGCCGCGGTGGGCCGCTACGGCCTTACTATCTCCCGCGACATGCGCGGCGGCACGACCTCCGTGTCCGGCCCCGCGTACCAAGCCGCCCGTGGTGCGCTCGAACGCGGCGAACCCGTCCTAGTCCAGGTCCCACGTAAGGGCTACGCGCCCATCCTCTCGTGTGGCAACTGCGGCAACCCCGCTCGCTGTCGTCACTGTGGCGGCCCACTGGGCATGAGTCAGCAGGGCTCCGACCCTGAGCGCGGCTCGCTGCCCACCTGCGCCTGGTGCGGCCGCGTCGACGCCAAGCACCGGTGCACCGAGTGCGGATCGCCCAAACTCCGCGCCATCGTCCTGGGCACTGAGCGCACCGCCGAGGAACTCGGCCGTGCGTTTACGAAGACGCGGATCATCGTCTCCGGCGGTAACAAGGTGATAGACGAGATCCCGTTTAAGCCGGCGCTTGTGATCGCCACGCCCGGCGCCGAGCCCCACGTGGAGGGCGGGGAGCGCTACGGCGCAGCGTTGCTCCTCGAGCCCGGCGCGCTGCTTGGGCGCCAGGATATGCGCGCCACCGAGGACGCCCTCGATACGTGGGCGCATGCCGTCACCCTCGTGAGTCCTGCCATGAAGGGCGGGGAAGTGATCATTACCGCGGAGCCGGAGCTGCCCGTCGTCGACTACCTGTGCCGGTGGGACATGGTGGGCGCCGCGCAGGCGGAGCTCGCCGCCCGCCGTGAAGTGCGTTTCCCGCCCGCGGTCCACATGGCTGCCGTCGATGGCGCCCATGCTTCGCTCGAAGAGTTCTTACGCACCGCTGAACTTCCCGATCATGCCGAAGTCCTTGGTCCGGTCCTGCTGCCTGTCGGAGTGACCCCGCCGGGACAGTATGACGAGGAGAAGTACGGCCCGGCGCAACGCGTCCTCATTCGCATCCCGCTGGGGCCGCGTGCACAGCTGGGCACCGCGCTGCGGAAAGCGAATGCCGCTCGCAGCATCCGCAAAGACGACCTCCCGCTGCGTATCCAAGTAGACCCCATAAACATCGGTTAAATCGGAATAGGTTGTTTCTCAAGCTAATGGTGTTAATGACACCATGCATTTCACACGGTTTATCTTCACCCCCGTAGCGTGTGTTTGGCGTTTAATGAATAGCCTGGCATGGAATTGCGTCCGATAAGGACGAGCTGACCAACCCTGCGCCACCGTCTGGATGCTCATCCTTGTTGGCTTCGTGCTCGCCCTGGCTGGACTCTTCCTGGTCCGCCGCCGCAGCATCGACGCAGCAACGACGCAGCAGCCAGGCTGTACCCAGCCTGCGACGAGGTAGCAACTGGGCAACAACTCAGTTGTCGCGTGAGTCCACGCCGCCCTGCGAGTTTTCTCGAGAAGGAAGAGCCCACGGCGCGGGGCCGTCGCGCTTTTCGGGTCCGACGTGCACTATTCTGGTCACTTGACTGTCTATGACCAAAAACTATTACGCAGGAGAACGAGCAGCACCTTGAGCATTCGCGATATCCGCATCTACGGCGATCCGGTCTTGACCAGCATCGCCACGCCATTCGACACGTTTGATTCGAGTCTCGAGCGGCTCGCCAATGACATGTTCGAGACCATGGAAGACGCTGGCGGAGTGGGCCTGGCCGCCAACCAGATTGGGCTCACCAAGCGCATCTTCGTCTATGACTGCTCGCACGTGCAGCCGGGGATGCGTGGCGCGCTCATCAACCCCGTGTGGCAGCCGCTGGGGGACATGCTCCAGGTCGGCCCCGAGGGCTGCCTGTCCATTCCGGATATCTCGGCGGAAACTGTGCGCCATGAAACGGTGCGCGTCTCCGGCTTCGACGTCTTCGGCCGCCCCGTTGGCATGGCCGTCTCCGGACTCATGGCGCGTTGCGTTCAGCACGAGACGGATCACCTCGACGGCGTGCTCTTCCTCGACCGCCTCCAAGGCGACGTGCGCAAGCAGGCCATGGCCGAGGTCCGCGCCTCCGACTAGTTCAACGCGTAAAAAGGAGAACCCACATGCGACTGATTTTTGCTGGCACGCCCGAACCCGCCGTCGTGGCTTTAGAGAAGCTCATCGCCTCCGAGCACGAGGTCGTGGCCGTCATTACTCGTCCCGACGCGCGCCGGGGTCGCGGCCGCACGCTCCACCCCAGCCCGGTCAAGGCGCTGGCCATGGAGCACGGTATTGAGGTGCTTACGCCCACCACGCTGGGGCCCGGCACCGAGGACGGCCAGGCCCTGCGCGCCCGTCTCGCGGAACTCCAGCCCGAGTGCATTCCGGTTGTCGCTTACGGCAATCTCATTACCAAGGATCTCCTCGACGTGCCTACGCACGGTTGGGTGAATCTGCACTTCTCGCTGTTGCCCGCCTGGCGCGGCGCCGCTCCGGTCCAAGCCGCCATCGCCGCTGGCGATGACATCACGGGTGCCACCACCTTCCGTATCGACGAGGGGCTCGACACCGGCGTCGTCCTCGGCACGATGACCGAGGCTATCCGCGACACGGACACCGCTGACGATCTCCTCACGCGCCTGGCCCACGCCGGCGGCGATCTCCTTGTCGCGACAATGGACGGTCTCGCTGCCGGGATCATCGATCCGCGCCCGCAGGAGGGGGAGGCGACGTACGCGCACAAGATTACGACCGAGGACGCGCGCATCGACTGGTCGACGCCTGCCTTCGCCGTCGATCGCCACATCCGCGCACACACCCCAGGCCCCGGGGCCTGGACCATGTTGGGGGCGGATCGCATCAAGATTGGCCCCATCCAGCTTGCCGATGCCCCCTCGCCGCTGGCCCCAGGCCAGCTCGCCGTCACCAAGAAGGCAGTCTTCGTCGGAACAGCGACGGACACCGTACGCTTGGGGCAGATTCAACCGCCAGGAAAGAAAATGATGAACGCCGCAGACTGGGCGCGTGGTGCGCTCGCGGATGTCGAAAGTGGAGAGGTGATGTTCCAATGACCGGAGGATTCCGTTCCCGTTCGAAGTCGGGAGACAAGCCCAAACCCGAGCGCGACAACCGCGAACGGCGCGAGGAGCGCCGCGACCGTGGCCAGCGCCGCGATGACCACCGCGGTTCCCGTAACCGCGATCGCGGCAAGGGCCAGGGCCAGCAGCGCCGCGGCACTTCCCGTAAGCAGGCCGCCAAGGATTTCCTGCGCTCCGCGCGCCAGGTAGGCGTCGACGCACCGCGCGCCGTTGCCTTCGATACGCTGCTGCGTGTCGAGACCGATGACGCCTTTGCCAACCTCGTGCTGCCCAAGGCGCTGCGTAAAGCGAAGCTCGAGGGCCGTGACGCGGCATTTGCTACGGAACTGACCTATGGCACGCTGCGCGCCCTCGGCGTCCTCGATGCGGTCATCGCGCGCTGCGCGACCCGCGGTCTCGAGGCCATGGCGCGCGAGGTTCACACCGCGCTACGCCTGGGCACCTACCAAGTGCTCTACACCCGCGTGGAACCGCACGCCGCGGTCGACACGACGGTGCGCCTCGTCGAAGCCGCCGGGCACGAGCAGGCCAAAGGCTTTGCCAACGGCATCATGCGCACAATTACCCGCACGACTCCGGAGGCGTGGCTCAACCGGCTGGCTCCCGCCGGAGAAATTCCAGCGCTTGCGTTCAAGCATGCGCACCCGGCCTGGATCGCCGAGTCCTTCTCTCGCGTGCTCGGACTCGGTGAGCTCGAGGAGGCGCTCGATGCTGACTCACAGCGCCCGCTCGTCCACCTCGTGGCCCGCCCCGGCGAAATTTCCGCCGAGGAACTCGCGCTTATGACCGGCTTCGAGGAAGGCAAGTATTCGCCGTACGCCGTCTACATGGAGCACGGCGACCCGGGCGACCTCGAACCCGTGAAGCAGGGCCTGGCCGCGGTTCAGGACGAAGGCTCGCAGCTCATCGCCCGCGCCGTCGCGGAGGCCCCCATCGAGGGCACCGATGGCGGACGCTGGCTCGATCTCTGCGCTGGCCCCGGCGGCAAGGCGGCACTCATGGGTGCGCTCGCTCGTATCGAGGGTGCGCGCGTCGACGCCGTTGAGGTCTCGCCCCACCGCGCCGAACTCGTGCGTAAAACCACGGACGGCCTGCCCGTCGACGTCCATGTCGCCGACGGGCGCACACCGGACCTTGAGCCCGGCTTCGACCGCGTCCTCGTCGACGCGCCGTGCTCGGGCCTTGGCGCCCTGCGCCGACGCCCGGAGGCACGCTGGCGCAAGGAAGAAGAGGACATCGGAAAGCTCGCGCCCCTGCAGTTCGAGCTCCTGAGCTCGGCGCTGAACCTCGTGCGCCCGGGCGGCATCGTCGTGTACTCGACCTGTTCGCCGGACCTGCGCGAGACCCGCGCCATCGTCGACCGTGCCAAGCAAGAGCTCGGCGCCGTCGAGCTCGATGCGCACGAGCTCATCCCTGACATGGGGGACACCGGCCGTGAGCTGTCCGTGCAGATGTGGCCACACCGTCACGGCACGGACGCGATGTTCTTCGCCGCACTGTGTCGCGGGGCCTAAGTTCCCCGTGGCGCGCGGTCACGCACGCTAGACTTTAGGCATGTCTGAACCGATTATTGCGCCGTCCATTCTCGCCGCCGACTTCGCCCAGCTGGGCACGGAGGTCGCCTCCGTCGCCTCGGGCGACTGGCTCCACGTCGACATCATGGATGGCCACTTCGTGCCCAACCTGTCCTTTGGCCCAGACGTTACCTCCACGGTGGACGGTCTCACCGCGCAGGAGCTCGACGTGCACCTCATGATCGAGGAGCCGGAGAAGTGGGTCGAGACCTACGCCAAGGCCGGCGCGGATTGCATCATCTTCCACGTCGAGGCCGTCGCCAACGAGGAGGCCGCGCTGGCGCTCGCTCGCAAGATTCGCGATCTGGGCGTGCGCGCTGGGTTCTCCGTTAAGCCGGGCACGCCCATCGAGCCGTGGCTGGATAGGCTTGAGCACTTTGACGAGGTGCTCGTCATGAGCGTGGAGCCGGGCTTCGGCGGTCAGAAGTTTATGCCGGAGATGCTCGACAAGGTGCGTGCGCTGCGCTCGACGATTGATGAGCGCGGGCTCGACACGGTGATTGAGATTGACGGCGGCGTCTCCGCCGAGACCATTCGCGCCTGCGCCGAGGCCGGCTGCGACGCGTTCGTCGCCGGTTCCGCCGTGTTCAAGCAGGATGACCGCGCCGCGGCCGTCGCTGAACTGCGCGAGCTGGCGACCCTGTAGTGGCCTCGATTGCAGAGGCGCTCGCGCTCGCCAAGTCCGCGGGCCTGGGCGTCAAGGGCACGACGAGCCCCAACCCGCCCGTGGGCGCAGTGCTTGTCTCTCCGAACGGCGAGGTTGTGGGCGTAGGCGGCACCCAACCCGTGGGCGGGCCGCATGCCGAGGTCATGGCGCTGCGCGAGGCTGGGCCTTTAGCGGAGAGCGCAACGGCCGTCGTCACGCTCGAGCCGTGTTCGCATACCGGCCGCACCGGTCCGTGCGCGGTGGCGCTCGCGGACGCAGGCGTAGCGTCTGTCGTCTACTTGCATCCAGACCCGAATCCGCAGGCCGCAGGCGGGGCCGAGACTCTCGCCGCGCGCGGCATTCCAGCGCGCCTCGCATCCGTTGAGGAGCGTGCCGCGGCGGCGTCCGTCGAGGACGCCCTTGTCCCGTGGCTCGCCGCCATCCGGATGGGGCGCCCGCACGTGACCCTCAAGTTCGCGCAGACCCTCGACGGTCTCACCGCCGCGGTGGACGGCACGAGCCAGTGGATCACCGGCCCGGACGCGCGGGCGCACGTCCATGTGGACCGTACGCGTCGCGACGCCATCCTCATCGGCACAGGCACCGCTTTGGCGGATAATCCTTCGCTCACCGCCCGCCGCGCGGATGGCTCGCTCTACGCGGCACAGCCGCGCCGCGTCGTGGTGGGCGCGCGTTCACTTGAGGGGCGTGCCGCGCACCTCGAGGAGCTCGGCTTTGAGCAATACGCCTCGCCGTCCGCGGCGCTGGACGCGCTGTGGGAGTCTGGGGCGCGGGACGTGCTCGTCGAAGGCGGCGCGGGGCTTGCGAGTTCCTTCGTGCAGGAGGGATTCGTCGACGCCGTGCGCGCGTATATCGCGCCGACGTTGCTTGGGGCCGGGCGTGGCGTGTTTGCCGAACCGGTCGCATCGACTCTGACGGATGCGTTGGCGTTGCGGCGCACCCGCGTGGAGGAACTGGGTGCGGATCTCGTCGTGGATTTCACGGTCGAGCGGTCGTAGTTGCCGAAAATTGTCGAGAAAGTCGTTCGCAGAAGACGATTTTTGGCAGCCACGTAGGGAACGAACCGGAATAGGACGCCCACAGCGGCGTTGGAAGAATCGAATTGATTAAAGGAGCTTGGGATTGTTTACCGGATTGGTGGAAGAGGTTGGCCGCGTGAGCGCGATGGAGCCGCAGGGCGATGCGATGCGTCTGAGCCTCACGGGTCCGCTCGTGACGAGTGATGCGGAACTCGGCGCATCCATTGCCGTCAACGGCGTGTGCTTGACCGTCGCGACGCTGGACGGCGACACGTTTACGGCCGATGTCATGCAGGAGTCGCTCAACCGGACGGCGCTGGGGGAGCTCACCGTGGGCGCGCCGGTGAACCTCGAGCGCGCGCTGCTACCCACCACGCGCCTGGGTGGCCACATCATGCAGGGCCACGTCGACGGCACGGCGCGGTTGCTCAGCCGTACGCCGTCCGAGCACTGGGAGGTTCTGCGCTTCGAACTGCCGCGCGAGCTGGAGCGCTATGTCGTGGAGAAAGGCTCCATCGCAGTCTCCGGTACGTCGCTCACGGTCGCGGCTATCTCCCAGCCAGGGGCGAGCGAGCCGTGGTTTGAGGTCTCCCTTATTCCAGCCACGCTGCGCGAGACCATTCTGGGCGAGCTTACACCTGGCGCACGCGTCAACCTTGAAGTTGACGTGCTGGCCAAATACGTCGAGAAAATGCAGCTCACCGTGGATACAGCGGACATGCACCCCGAAAGTAAGTAGTACGAGCGTTCCAGACTAGAGTTGACAGACATGAGTGAACAGAGCGTGCGCCTCGATACCGTCGAGGAAGCCATTGCAGATATCGCAGTCGGTAAAGCCGTCGTCGTCGTTGATAACGAGGACCGTGAAAACGAAGGCGACCTCATCTTCGCCGCGGAAAAGGCCACGCCAGAACTCGTCGCCTTCATGGTGCGGTATTCCTCCGGCTACATCTGTGCGCCGCTCACCCCGGATGACTGCGACCGCCTCAACCTGCCGCCCATGATGGCGAAGAACCAGGACGTGCGCGGCACCGCGTATACCGTTACGGTCGATCTCGCGACGGGCTCCACGGGCATTTCCGCGAAGTCGCGCTGCGAGACCATTCTCGCGCTCGCCAACCCCGAGTCACACCCGGGCGACTTCACGCGCCCCGGCCACGTGGTTCCGCTCGCCGCGCGCCCGGGCGGTGTACTGGAGCGCGACGGCCACACGGAGGCATCGATAGACTTGGCCCGCCTGGCAGGCCTGCGACCGGCTGGCGTGCTGTGCGAAATCGTCTCCGAGGAAGACCCCACGGACATGGCGCGCTCGCCGGAGCTGCGCCGCTTCGCCGACTCCCACGGCCTGAAGATGATCTCCATCGAGCAGCTCATCGAGTGGCGTCGCCACCACGAGAACCAGGTCGACCGCGTTGTCGAGACGCGACTGCCCACCGAGTTCGGCGAGTTCACCGCGCTCGGTTTCCGTAATATCCTGGACGGCCAAGAGCATGTGGCGCTCGTCGCGGGCGACCTCAAGGCCCTCGACGGCGCCGAGGATGTCCTCGTGCGCGTGCATTCCGAGTGCCTCACCGGCGACGTCTTTGGTTCGCACCGTTGTGATTGCGGCCCGCAGCTCCACGCCGCGCAGAAGGCAGTTCACGACGCCGGCAGCGGCGTCATCGTGTACCTGCGGGGCCAGGAGGGACGGGGCATCGGCTTGCTCAATAAGCTGAAAGCCTATGAGCTGCAGGACAACGGGCGCGACACTGTTGACGCCAACCTTGAACAGGGCCTGCCCGAGGACGCGCGCGAATACTCGGCTGCGGGCCAGGTCCTGCGCGACCTAGGCATCAAGAGCGTCAACCTGCTCACCAATAACCCGGCCAAGGGCGAGGGCTTGGCGGGCTTCGGCGTGGAGATTACCGGCCGCACCCCGCTGGAAATCGAGGCCAACGCCGATAATATTGAGTACCTGCGCACCAAGCGCGACCGCATGGGCCACGACCTACCGCAGGTCGCGCGCTGGGATGCGGACCACGCCAAGTAGAGGAGACCCACAATGAGCAAAGAAGGACTGCCCGAGGTCAAGGCCGTCGACGCGCAAGGAATGACCGTCGCCGTGGTCACCTCCACGTGGAACGCGGAGATCTGCGACCAGCTCGAAGCCCGCGCCATCGCGGCAGGCACGGAGGCTGGCGCCACCGTGGATTCCTTCCGCGTCGTGGGCGCGCTCGAGCTGCCTGTCGTTGTGCAGCGCGCAGCACAAAACTATGACGCAGTCGTGGCGCTCGGCTGCGTCATCCGCGGCGGCACCCCACACTTCGAGTACGTCTGCGACTCCGTCACGCAGGGGCTTACGCGCATTGCGCTCGATACCGGTAAGCCGATTGCCAACGGCGTGCTCACCACGAACGATCACCAGCAGGCGGTGGATCGCGCGGGCTTCGACGGCTCCGTGGAAGACAAGGGCGCGGAGGCCATGGTCGCCGCGTTGGATACCGTTGCCACCCTGCGTAAGGTAGAAGAGACCGCGCGCACGCGCGCCTAGCCCAGGAGACACTGCTACATATGACTGAACAGTCGAAAGACGCCCAGCGTCGCATCGAGCTCACGGATGAAGAAGTCCTGGAGTACACCGCCGCGGACCCGTTCGCGTCGACGTCCACCAAGCCGTGGGAGCTCACCTTAAAGTCCGCGTACCTGCGCAAGATCGCTATCATCTGCGTCATCGTCATCATGGCCGTTCATATCTTTATGGGCGTGACCGTCGGCTTGTCGTATACCGGCGCGTCGGTGACGACGATCGACCGCTTCGCCTACCCGGGCGTGGGCATTATCATTTCCTTCTTCGTGTGGCTCATGCTCACTCGTCCGCGCCTGCGCGCGAATTCGGACGGCGTGGAGGTCCGCAACCTCGTGGGCACGCGTTTCTACCCGTGGCAGCTCATCTATGGCCTGTCCTTCCCGGAGGGCTCGCGCATGGCACACATCGAGCTGCCCAACTTCGAATTCGTTCCCGTCTGGGCCTTGCAGTCCGGCGATAAGGCCACCGTTATCCGCGACGTGCAGGCCTTCCGCGACCTTGAGGCCGATTACATGCCGGAGGATTAAGCCTCTCTATGGCCGACCCCACCACGTACCGCCCGGCGCCGGGGGCTATCCCCACGGACCCGGGCGTTTATAAATTCCGTGACGACAACCGGCGCGTCATCTACGTCGGGAAGGCGAAGAATCTTCGCGCGCGCCTGTCCAACTACTTCCAGGACATTACGCAGCTCCACCCGCGCACCCGCCAGATGGTGCTCACTGCTGCGAGCGTGGAGTGGACCGTCGTCGCCAGCGAGGTCGAAGCCCTCCAGCTCGAGTACACGTGGATCAAGCGCTTCGACCCCCACTTCAACGTCATGTACCGCGACGACAAGACGTACCCCATGCTGGCCGTCTCCGTTGGGGAGCAGATTCCGCGTGCCTTCTTCTATCGCGGCCCGCGCCGCAAGGGCGTGCGCTACTTCGGACCGTATTCCCATGCGTGGGCTGTGCGCGAGACCCTCGATCTATTGACGCGCGTGTTCCCCATGCGCACGTGCGCCAAGGGCGTTTATAACCGTCACCAGACCCTCGGCCGCCCATGTCTCCTTGGCTACATTGGCAAGTGCGATGCCCCGTGCATCGGCCGCGTGAGCCCCGCCGAGCACCGCGAGACTGTCAATAACCTGGTCTCCTTCATGAACGGCAATACCGCGCCGGTTACGCGTCGTCTCACCAAGGAGATGGAAGAGGCCGCGGAAAGCCTCGAGTTTGAGCGTGCCGCCCGCCTGCGCGACGACTTGGGTGCCATCAATAAAATTATGGAGCAGCAAGCCGTCGTCTTCACCGACGGCACGGACGCGGACCTCATTGCCGTCGAGACGGACGAGCTCGAGGCCGCCGTCCAGATTTTCCACGTCCGCGACGGGCGCATCCGCGGCCAGCGCGGCTGGGTCGTGGACAAGGTCGGGGACCAGGCCAGCTCTGAGCCCCTCGAGGAGGGCCAGCCAGACCCGGCGGTCGGCGCCGTCATCCAGAACTTCCTCATCCAGTTCTACTCCGATGCCGTCGAGCGTCAAGCCCAGGAGGACGCCGAGGACGCCAAGCTTGCCGATGCCCCCTCCACCGCGTTGCCGTCGCCCGAGGGCGCCTCCGCGCCCCTCGAGGGAGACTTCGCACGCCGCGGCGTCGACCAAGCCTCCCACGAGGAGGCAAAGAAGGTGCAGGTCATCCCACGCGAAATCCTGGTCCAGGCCATGCCGGACGAGGCCACGGAAGTCCAAGAGCTTCTGGAGCGACTGCGCGGCACCCATGTCTCGCTGCGCGTGCCGCAGCGTGGCGACAAGCGCGCGCTCATGGAGACCGTGCGCAAGAACGCGAAGGAACAGTTGCGCCAGCACAAGCTCAAGCGCGTGGGCGATCTCACCGCACGCTCGGCCGCACTCCAGGACATCCAAGAGGCGCTTGGCATGGAGCAGGCGCCGCTGCGCATCGAATGTACGGATATTTCGCATATCCAGGGCACGGACGTCGTGGCCTCCCTTGTCGTCTTCGAGGATGGCTTGCCACGCAAGTCGGATTACCGGCGATACCGCATCAAGGAAGCCGCCGGCGACGGCCACTCCAACGACGTGGGCTCTATCGCAGAGGTCACGCGCCGCCGCTTCAAGCGGCATAACGAAGACAAGCTGGCGAACCCCGACGAGGAAGTCGAGGAGTCCACGTTTAGTGACGAGGCCGTGGCGGAGGACTCCGCCGAGGCCGGTCGCCGTTTTGCCTACCCGCCGCAACTCTTCATCGTCGACGGTGGCGCACCGCAGGTCGCCGCGGCCCAGGAGGTCTTCGACGAGCTCGGCATCGTCGACGTCACCCTCGTCGGCCTGGCCAAGCGTCTCGAGGAGATCTGGGTGCCGGGGGAGGAGGACCCCGTCATTCTGCCGCGCAACTCCCAGGCGCTGTACTTGCTTCAGCAGGTCCGTGACGAATCGCACCGCTTCGCCATCACGTACCACCGCCAACAGCGCTCGAAGCGCATGCGCTCCTCCGTACTCGATTCCATCCCAGGCCTTGGCCCGCAGCGCAGGACCGATCTGGTCAAGCACTTCGGCTCCGTGAAGAAGCTGAAGCTCGCATCGGTGGAAGAGATTGGAGAAGTCAAGGGATTTGGTCCCAAATTGGCGCACACTGTCTACGAACACCTTCATTAGAGCGCGCGGGTACGCCCCGCGTCTACTATGGGGCATATGACGCAGTTTGAAACTCCCCCCATCCTGTTGACGGGTATGTCTGGCGGTGGCTTGTCTACCGCCGCCAAGGTCCTTGAAGACAAAGGCTATTACGTGGCCCAAAATATTCCGTCGGTCATGGTCATCGAGCTGCTCACACTCTGCGCCCAAGAGGACTCGCCGGTGACCAAAGTCGCCGTTGTTGTCGACGTGCGCAGCCGTGTCTTCCCTGGTTCGCTCATCGACACCATCAACGGCCTCGAAGAGGCCGATATGCGCCCGACGGTGCTGTTCATGGACGCGCGCGACGACGTACTCATTCGTCGTTTCGATGGCGTCCGCCGCACGCACCCGCTCCAGGGCGGGGATACCCTCAAGCACGGCATACAGCGCGAACGCGTGCAGCTCGCTCCCGTGCGTACCCGCGCCGACGTCATCATCGACACCACGAACCTCTCGGTGCATGACCTCCGCCGGGCCATCGAGGCCGCATTCGGCAACATGGGCTCCGAAAAGCAACACATCACGCTGGAGTCCTTCGGCTTCAAGCACGGTTCGCCGCGCGACGCCGACCTCGTCATGGACGTGCGTTTCCTCCCTAATCCCTACTGGGTGCCGGAGCTTCGTGGATACCGCGGCACGGATGCGCCCGTGAGCGACTACGTTCTCTCGCAGCCAGGTGCCGCGGATTTCGTTGACCGTTTCATCAACATGCTGGACTCCATGCTTGCTGGATACAGGCACGAAGGAAAGAACTTTATCACCATCGGCATCGGCTGCACCGGCGGGCATCACCGTTCGGTGGCCGTCACTGAAGAGATCGCGCGCCGCTTGCGCGACGAAGATCGCGTCGATGTCAGCGTTCTCCACCGCGACATCACACGCGATTAAATTCAGATGCGTCTCACGGGGAACCTTTCCTTTACTCCTTACCCCGTAACGACGCGACCTTTTTGGCCGATTACTAATAACGGCATAATAATTGTATAGGATTTCCCCAACTTAGTGCGCTCCCTGTGCGCTACCCCTTACTTGTTAGAAAGGAGCGGCGAACTCCCCATGGCTCGACTCCCTGCCACTCCCCATCACATCGCCTGCCTGGGCGGCGGGCATGGCCTCTTTCAAACCCTACTTGCCGCCCGTGACCTTGATTCGGAGAAAATCTCGGCGATCGTCACCGTCGCAGATGATGGCGGCTCGTCCGGCCGGCTGCGCCGTGAGCTCGATCTTATCCCGCCCGGAGACCTGCGCATGGCGCTGGCGGCCCTCGCCGACGACGGCGAGCAAGAAGGGTTGTGGGCCACCACGTTGCAGCACCGCTTTGGCGGAACCGGCGCTCTTGCCGGTCACGCCGTGGGCAATCTGCTCATCGCCGGACTCACGGAAGTGGTCGGGGAGATGCAGGAGGCGCTCGATATCGTCGCGCGTCTCACGCGCTCGCATGGCCGCGTCTACCCGGTCGTCGAGCAGCCGCTTGACATAGAGGCTGAGGTCGCCGGGCTCGATGAGGACCCGACGGTCATGCGCCCAGTCCGCGGACAGGTCGCCGTCGCCACCACGCCGGGTAATGTGCGCCGCGTTCGCATTCTTCCGCAGGCGCCGGCTGCTAACCCCGCAGCCCTCGAAGCCTTGTCACGTGCGGACTTCATCACGCTTGGCCCCGGCTCGTGGTTCACCTCCGTCATCCCGCACGTGCTGGTGCCCGACATTGTCGATGCAATTAACGCTTCCAGCGCACCGCGCGTCGTGGTGTTGAATCTGTCCGCTGAGCCAGGGGAGACCCACGGTTTTTCCGCGGAGCGCCATGTACAGGTACTTGCACAGCATGCTGCAGGACTGCACATTGACCGGATCGTCGTTGACTCGGCTGCACCGCTGGCGGATACGGAGAAGAAGTATCTGCAACGTGCTGCTGATTCTCTCGGCGCCGCGGTGGTTTTCGCTGAAGTGAGCGCACAAGACGAGGACGGCGGGCGCCGTAATCTCCACGATCCCGCGAAACTTGCGCTCGTCTTCGGCGAGATCTATCGCGGCGAGGTCTAGCCCGGCGCGCTAGACTATTGTTCGCTTTAAGTGCCGGAGCTGCGTGCCCCGGCAGCTTTCTACGCCCCAGGTAAGGAAAGCATGTCGTATTCATCGGACCGCAGCCTCGCACCCAAGGCGAGGAAGAAAGGGAGCGTCGAGGTGGCTTTGTCGCTTACAGAAAAGGTCAAACAGGAGCTGGCCCAGGTCACGCTGCCGCGTCAGTCGGCGCGTGCGGCAGAGGCGTCGGCCATGCTTCGGTTCGCTGGCGAACTGCACGTCAACGGCGACCACATGAGCTACGAAGTCGAATTCGATGATGAAGTGACGGCCAAGCGGCTCGCGGAATTCCTCGACGATCTCTACGGCGTGAAGTCCTCAACCCACATCGTGGGACCGGGCTCGACGTCAAAACGTCCGCGCGTACAGATGCGCGTGGGCGAGGCAAAGGAACTCACGCGCCGCCTTGGTCTCATTACGCGCTCTGGCCACCCCGTCATCGGCTTGCCACCGCAGGTCGTTTCCGGTTCTGTCGCCGACGCCGAGGCTGCGTGGCGCGGCGCTTTTCTTGCTCAGGGCGTGCTCACGGAACCTGGACGCTCGTCGTCTCTGGAAATTGTGTGCCCGCGTCAAGAGGCTGCGTTAGCGCTCGTTGGCTGCGCGCGCCGTTTGGGCATTGCCGCTAAGACGAAAGAAACTCGCGGCGCCGACCGCGTGGTCGTGCGCGAAGGGGATGCCATCGGTGCCCTGCTCACCAGGATGGGCGCGCACCGCACGCGCTTAGAGTGGGAACGCAAGCGCTTGCGCTCGGAGGCTCACGAGTCCTCCAACACGCGTCTGGAGAACTTCGACGATGCCAACCAGCGTCGTTCCGCGCGTGCCGCAGAGGCCGCAGCCAATCGCGTGTCCCGCGCGATGGACATTCTGGGCGACGACGTGCCCGAGCATCTGGCAGATGCCGGCTACCTCCGCGTGAAATTTCGCGATGCGTCGCTTGAGGAGCTCGGCCGCCACGCGGATCCGCCCATGACCAAGGACGCCGTCGCCGGCCGCATTCGACGCCTACTATCGATGGCCGACAAGCGTGCGGAAGAACTCGGTATTCCGGATACGCATGAGTACGCACACGGACCGAAGAACGACAGCGAGTAGTCGCTGTGGACGCGCCTCACGACTTCGTGAGGCATTTCTTTATGTCCGTGTGCGTCCGTTTTCCTGTATGTAGGCGTGAAGAACGCCGAGTGTTTGCCTAATGTTCATGTCCGAGACGCGGGCGCAGTGCTTCCGATGACAGAGTGCACATTGTGGCGCGATGGAGGATGGGGGTTCACAAGGGCGCAACCAGCCAAAGATACAGAAATTGGGCCTGGGCTGGTGCGATGCTGCTCCGCTTGAAGCACTGCGGTAGACGATCCAGGGTGCAGTCCCTTCTCAGTGGTGTTGCCTTACCTTGTTTTAGTCAGAGTGTGGGGTGATATTTATCGCAACGTAAATCAACACAAACGGGCATTGGGGAAATACGTCCATCTAGCTGGTGATTTGCGGTGTTTTTCGTCGTGATTCGTGATGTATCCCATAGCGAAACTGGTACTCTGATGTGGTTTTTAGTGGGGACGGGCAGTTTCTTGCTGCAGCATTCGGAAACAGTCGGTAGACTCGGAAGCGTTGGGAAGTTGTCGAGGACTTCGTCACACAGAAGAACACCATAGGTAATCCGCACGGCGCTCAGCGCGTTGAGCGGGAGAGACCACAATGACGCTTGAAACCTCGGTAATCCCATGGAATAACGAACGTCAATTTTTGAGGAGACACTAACGTGACTATCCGCGTAGGCATCAATGGCTTCGGCCGCATCGGCCGCAACTTCTTCCGCGCCGTCCAGCAGAACCCGGGCGACCTGGAGATCGTCGGCATTAACGACCTGACCGACAACCACACCCTGGCTCACCTGCTCAAGTACGACTCCGTGCTGGGAAAGCTCGGTGCTGAGGTCTCCTACGATGACGAGTCCATCACCGTCGACGGCAAGAAAATCCACGCTTCCGCTGAGCGCGACCCGAAGAACCTGAACTGGGCCGACCTCAACGTCGACGTCGTCATCGAGTCCACCGGCTTCTTCACCGATGGCGAGGCTGCTAAGGCTCACATCGAGGCTGGTGCCAAGAAGGTCATCATCTCCGCTCCGGCGAAGAACGTGGACGCAACCTTCGTCTACGGCGTCAACTCCGACTCCTACGACGCTGCAAACCACAACGTCATCTCCGCAGCCTCCTGCACCACCAACTGCCTGGCTCCGATGGCCAAGGTCCTCAACGACAAGTTCGGCATTGAGAAGGGCCTCATGACCACCGTCCACGCTTACACCGGTGACCAGCGCATCCAGGATGCTCCGCACCGCGACCTGCGCCGCGCTCGCGCCGCAGCCCAGAACATGGTTCCGACCTCCACCGGCGCTGCCAAGGCCGTGTCCCTGGTTCTTCCGGAGCTCGAGGGCAAGCTCGACGGTTACGCAATGCGCGTTCCCGTGATCACCGGCTCCGCAACCGACCTGACCTTCCAGGCATCCCGCGACGTCACTGTTGAGGAAATCAACGCCGCCATCAAGGAAGCTGCCACCGGCGAGTTCGGTGAGACCCTGGGCTACACCGAGGATCCGATTGTCTCCACCGACATCGTCACCGACTCCCACGGCTGCATCTTCGACGCTGGCATGACCAAGGTCTCCAACGGCAACCTGGTCAAGGTCCTCGGCTGGTACGACAACGAGTGGGGCTACACCAGCCAGCTCGTCCGCACCACCAAGCTCGTTGCCTCCAAGCTGTAAGAGTCAGGCTGCTCACCGCCGCGCTTCGTGAATCGCATGAACGTACACGCATCCATTACCGGCTCGGCGGATAAGCACCTGATATGAGTTACCGGCCCTCGCGAACGCCCTCCAGGGCTCGCGCGGGCCGGTATTCTTTTAGGGGCTAGGCGCGCCCCGTCATCACATCGACATTCGCGTCTCCTTTAGCTTTAAAACTGCATAGCTCGAACGACAACGTCGACTAATAAATCACTTCCAAGGAGATATGCTCATGGCATTCAAGACCCTCGATGATCTGCTCGCCGAAGGCGTGGAGTCCCGCCACGTCCTCGTCCGTTCTGATTTCAATGTCCCGCTCGACGAGGACGGCAACATCACAGACCCGGGTCGTATCAACGCCTCGCTGCCCACCATCAAGGCTCTCGTCGACGGTGGCGCAAAGGTCATCCTCACCGCCCACCTTGGTCGCCCGAAGGGCGAAGTCAACTCGAAGTACTCACTCGCACCAGTTGCGGAGGCGCTGTCTGAGGCCCTTGGCCAGTACGTCGCGCTGGCATCCGACGTCTCCGGTGAGGACGCACACGAGCGCGCCAACGGTCTCAACGACGGCGACGTCCTGCTCGTCGAGAACGTTCGTTTCGATGCTCGCGAGACTTCTAAGGACGAGGCTGAGCGCGGTGCCTTTGCCGATGAGCTCGTCGCACTGGCTGCTGACAATGGCGCCTTCGTCTCCGACGGCTTCGGCGTTGTCCACCGCGCACAGGCATCTGTCTACGACGTTGCCAAGCGTCTGCCGGCCTACGCTGGCAAGCTCGTGCAGAAGGAAGTTGAGACCCTCGCTACAGTCGCTGAGAGCCCAGAGCACCCGTACGTCGTCGTCCTCGGCGGCGCCAAGGTCTCGGACAAGCTCGGCGTGATCGAGGCCCTCGCTGGCAAGGCAGACAAGGTCATCATCGGTGGCGGTATGTGCTACACGCTGCTCGCCGCTCAGGGATACAACGTTCAGAAGTCCCTGCTGCAGGAAGACCAGATTGATGCCTGCAAGGAGCTGCTCGAGCGCTTCGGCGACAAGCTCGTTCTGCCGGTCGACCTCACCGCTGCGTCCGAGTTCGCTGCTGACGCCGAGACCAAGGTCGTCAGCCTCGACGGTATTCCGGAGGGCTGGATGTCCCTCGACATCGGACCGGAGTCCGTCAAGCACTTCGCCGAGGTCATCGCCACCTCCAAGACCGTGTTCTGGAACGGCCCGATGGGCGTGTTCGAGATGGAAGCTTTCTCCAAGGGCACCGCGGGTGTCGCACAGGCCATCATCGACGCCACCGCCAACAACGGCTCCTTCACCGTCGTCGGCGGCGGTGACTCCGCCGCGTCCGTCCGTCTGCTGGGCCTGGATGAGGACGGCTTCAGCCACATCTCGACCGGTGGCGGGGCTTCCCTCGAATTCCTCGAGGGCAAGGAATTGCCGGGCGTCAAGGTTCTGCAGGCTTAAGTAAAGCCTCGCGTCACGCACTCGACTTCGCTAATCGAACTCCACTAGAAAAGGACACCTCACACCATGGCACGTACCCCGCTTATTGCTGGTAACTGGAAGATGAACCTCGACCACCTCGAGGCTATTTCCCAGGTCCAGAAGTTCGCCTTCGCCCTGCCTAAGGACTACTACGAGAAGGTCGACGTGGCCTTCATGGTCCCGTTCACCGACCTGCGCTCCGTCCAGACTGTCGTCGATGGCGACAATCTGCAGATCACCTACGGCGCTCAGGACATCTCCAAGCATGATTCCGGCGCCTACACCGGCGAGGTTTCTGGAGAGATGCTCTCCAAGCTCGGCGTTACCTGGGCTGTCGTGGGCCACTCCGAGCGTCGCGAGTACCACGGCGAGACCGACAAGCTGGTCTCGGAGAAGGCTGCCGCTGCTATCAAGCACGGCATTTCGCCCATCGTCTGCGTGGGCGAGCCGCTGTCTGTCCGTGAGGCCGGCACCCACGTTGACTACGTTGTCAACCAGACCCGTTTCTCCCTCGAGGGCCTGTCTGCCGAGGATCTGAAGAAGACCGTCATTGCCTATGAGCCTGTCTGGGCCATCGGCACCGGCAAGGTTGCGTCTGCGGACGATGCACAGGAAGTATGCGCTGCTATTCGCCAGCTCGTGCGCGAGCTCGCCGGCGACGAGGTCGCTGACGGAATCCGCATCCTCTACGGCGGCTCCGTGAAGACTGACTCCGTCGCCGAGATCGTGGGCAAGCCGGACGTCGACGGCGGCCTCGTGGGCGGCGCTTCCCTCAACGGCGAAGACTTCGCTAAGCTCGCAGCTAACGCTGCTATCAACGCGTAGTTTCTAGACCGCCAAGCGGTAGGACTCGCACAACACCAGCACGGACCGGTACTCAATCCGGCCCGTGCTTCGTGTATTGTTGAGGGAAGCAATCGTGCCCGCCGTCATACGGCGCGTGGCGCGGAAGAGACTTATACACCCAAACAAGGAACGTTTACATGGTTCTGACCCTCCAGATCATTCTGGTTATCGCAGCTATCCTGATGTCCGTCTTCGTGCTTCTGCACAAGGGCAAGGGCGGCGGCCTGTCCAGCCTCTTCGGCGGCGGCGTCCAGTCCAACCTGTCGGGTTCCACGGTCGTCGAGAAGAACCTCGACCGCTACACCATCGTGATGGTTATCGTGTGGCTCGGGTGCATCGTTGGTCTTAACCTCATCCAGGCTTTCGCCGGATAGGCTCGTAGCTCGCGCTACCGTGCGGTGGCCAGCTCCACTTGGGAGCTGACCACCGCATTATTTATGCCAGGGTGACGCCGTGCCCGGCTGCAATGCCATTGAGAATGAAAGCAATTTTCCGGTCAAGGTTGCCGTGTTCGAGCCACTCCGGAGTCGGCCGTGGCGTCCTCGGGGGCAGTGCCTGCGTAGTAGTCACGTCCTTGAAATTCGTGGGTCCCCGGTGGCGGGGGCGGGGGTCGATGGCGATGACGGTTCAGCTGGTGCCGTGGTCACGAAAGCTTCTGTGCAGGACGGGGCCGCGCGCCGACGCGGCTGGGCCGGCGGGCAACTAGGGTAAGGCCTTCTCGACTCTGAACGTAATTCGACGAGTATGTTCAAAAAAATACCCGCCCACCACGATTGAGGGCGAGCGGGAAAGCTGTGCGAGGGCTTTAGATATCGCCGGCGGCGTCTTCAGCGACGTAAAGGATGGTCTCGACGCGGCCTTGTGCGCCGCAGGCCGGCCAGTAATCGGGGTCATCGCCGTGGGCGACACGCGCGGCCGCCTCGGCCTTGGCCTCGCCGGCGACGAGCAGCCAGACGCGATTTGCCGACTGCACGGCCGGGAGCGTGAGCGTGAGGCGCTCGGCCGGGGGCTTGGGTGAGTCGGAGACGGCGACGACGCGGCGCTCGGTCTCACGGACGGCATCGGAATGTGGGAAGAGAGAGTTGATGTGGCCCTCGCCGCCCATGCCGAGCAGATGGAGGTCGAAGCCCTGAGGCGCGTATTCCTCCAGCTCGGCCTCATAGGCCTGGGCGGCGGCTTCCATGGCGATGGCGCCGAGGTCATAGCCGTGGATGTGGGGCTCGGGGATGTCGACGTGCTGGAGCAGCGCGCCGCGGGCCTGGCCCTCGTTTGAGTCCGGGTCAGAGGTAGGCACATTGCGCTCGTCGCCGAAGAAAATGTGCACGCGGGACCAATCAACGCGCAGGGCCGGGAAGTCCTCGCCCTGGGAATCCGCCGCCGCGTCGAGACGGGCGAGCTCACGGAGCATTCCGATGCCCGCGCCACCACCAGTGAGCACGACGCGTGCGACGCCATCCCCATGGACTCCGCCGCCAGGCGCCTGTGCGGCGGCCACAGTCTCGATGAAAGCGAGGGCGGTCTGTCGTATGAGATCCTGAAGGTCGTCGACGCGGTGAACGGTAACCATGGTTATCTATTGTGCCTTAAAAATGTGGGTTATGAGTATGAAACGCGGTTGAGTGCGCGCAATGCGTGGGCATAGGTTTTATCTGCATGGAGGTAGCGCAGCTCCTCTGAAAGGACCTCGGCTTGGGTGCGCACGCCCAGAGCCACGAGGGATTCGGGAGCGCCCGGGACGGAGACGCGCACCGTGGATTCGTCGATAACCTCGACGGTGATATCGGTGTTCGCGCGGTAGAAGACGAGCTTCCGGATGGGGAAGTATGCGTCGCCCTTGGTAGGGTCGGCGACGGAGTTGAGGTCCGTGTCACCGAGCGTGATATCGCAGTCGGTGCGGCGTACGGCGACGGCGAGGCGATCGGCGAGCCACGCGGCGGCGAGGTCCACGGCGGGATCGCCAGCCGGGCCGGAGATTTCCACGGCTTCGACGGGCTCGTGCGGGTGGCGGTCGAGCGCGGAAGCGACGATGCCGCGCCAGAGGGTGAGCGAGGCCCACGTCATGTCCGAATCGCCGGGGGCGTAGCCGCGTGAGAGTTGCTGCAGGCGCAGGTAGACGGTCTCCACGTTGTACTCGGCGGCGCCAACGTTGGTGATGCGGCGCTGGGCGAGCGCGCCCACGGGATGGTGGGACGGGGCCTCGGGGAACTGGCTGGGCCACCAGGCGACGATGGGGGTATCGGGAAGCAGCAGCGGCGTGATGACGGCCTCGGCCTGGTCTGCCAGCGAGCCGTGGAGGCGCATGACGACCATCTCGGAGGCGCCGGCCTCGCCGCCCACGCGCAGCTGCGCGTCGAGCGCGGTGGGGGCGCTGCGGTCGCCGGTGACGACAACGAGCACGCGCGAGGGGTGCTCGTGCGAGGCGTCGCGCACCGAGGCAAGAATCGCTTCGATATCGTCCGCGACATCAGCCACGACGATGAGCGTGAGCACGCGGCCCGTGGTGAGCGTGTAGTGCTCCTGGGCCTCGACGAGCTTCGAGGCAATTTCGCGGGTGCTCGTGTGCGGCAGCGGGATAATCATGCTGGAAGTAAACCCTTCTGGTCTGTGGAGAACGACTCGAGCTGGTGGTTAGGGGCGGCGCCAGGCGTGGCCACGGCGCGCGAGCATGCGGTCGGCCGAGCGCGGGCCCCACGTGCCTGCGGGGTATTCCTCCGGCTGTCCGGCCTCGGCCCAGTAGTTGAGGATGGGGTCGAGGATGGACCAGGACAGCTCGACCTCGGCGTTCGTGGGGAACAGCGAGGACTCATCGAGCAGGGCGTCGAGGATGAGGCGCTCATAGGCTTCGGGGGATTCCTCCGTGAAGGCCTCGGCGTAGGCGAAGTCCATGTTGACGTCACGGACCTCCATCGTGGAGCCGGGGACCTTGGAACCGAAACGCATGGTCACGCCCTCGTCCGGCTGGACACGGATGACGACGGCGTTTTGGCCGAGGGCCTCGGTTTGGCCTTCGCCGAAGGGCTGGTAGGGCGCGTGCTTGAACACGAGGGCGATCTCGGTGACGCGGCGGCCCAGGCGCTTGCCCGTGCGCAGGTAGAACGGCACGCCGGCCCAGCGGCGGGAGTTCACCGAGAGCGTGCACGCGGCATAGGTCTCCGTGGAGGAGTGTGGGTCGAAGCCCTCTTCCTCGCGCAGGCCTTGGACATACTCGGAGCCTTGCCAACCGGCGGCGTATTGGCCGCGGGCGGTCGTCTTATTGAGCGGGTACTCGGGCTTCGTGGCGCGCAGAACCTTGATCTTCTCGGCCTGAAGCGCGGCGGGCTCGAAGGAAGAGGGCTCTTCCATGGCGACGAGCGCGAGCAATTGGAGGAGATGGTTCTGGATGACGTCGCGGGCGGCGCCGATGCCGTCGTAGTAGCCTGCACGGCCGCCCAAGCCGATGTCCTCGGCCATGGTGATCTGGACGTGGTCGATGTAGTGGGCGTTCCACATCGGCTCGAAGATCTGGTTGGCGAAACGCAGGGCCAGGATGTTTTGCACCGTTTCCTTGCCGAGATAGTGGTCGATACGGAAGACCGAGGACTCGGGGAAGACGGCGTTGACGATGGCGTTGAGTTTGCGTGCCGACTCTTGATCGTGGCCGAAGGGCTTTTCGATGATGACGCGGCGCCAGGCGTCCGTGCCCTCGGCGGGCGTGGCCATGCCGACGCGCTGCATCTGGTGGCAGATCGTGGAGAAGAAGTCCGGCGGGACCGACAGGTAATAGGCCCAGTTGCTGCCGGTACCGCGGGCGACGTCGAGCTCGGCAAGGCGGTCGCGGAGGAGATCGAAGCCGGCGTCGTCGAAGCTACCAGTGACGAATTCGATACCTTCGGCCAAGTGCGTCCACACGTTTTCGCTGAAGGTGGTGCGTGCGCCCTTTTCTACGGCGCCGCGCACGTAGTCGCAGAAATCCTGCTTCGACCACTGGCGGCGGCCGAAGCCCACGAGCGTGAAACCAGCAGGAAGCAGGCCGCGGTTCGCCAGGTCATAGATAGCGGGAAGGAGTTTCTTGTAGGCGAGGTCTCCGGTTACGCCGAAGATGACCATGCCGGAGGGGCCCGCAATGCGCGGTAGGCGCTTGTCGTTGGCGTCGCGCAGGGGATTGACCCAGGGTCGTGGGGCAGTCACGGGGCAGATGCTTCCTTTCACCACAGTGAGGGTGCCGCGAGGATCGCGGCAGCCACTAAGAACGACAGTTAGTCTAACCCCTCACGGCGCTCAAGAGGAACAGCGTGGGGCGCGCGGCGGCTCCACGGTGCCCACAACGTGAAAAGGCCGGCACCGCGGTGAGGCGGTGTCGGCCGTAAATAGCGCGCGTGGCGGCGACTAGAGGCGGGCGCTCATGGACTCGAGCAGCTCGTTCCAGGCGGCGACGAACTTCTCTACACCCTCACGTTCGAGGACGGCGAAAACATCGTCGAAATCGATGCCGACGGCAGCGAGCTTGTCGAAGGTCTCCTGGGCCGCGGCAGCGGTGCCGGTGAGTGTGTCACCGTGCAGGTTGCCCAAATCGAGAACGGCGTCGATGGTCTTTTCCGGCATAGTGTTGACCGTGTTGGGACCAGCGAGCTCGGAGACGTAAAGCGTGGCGGGGTACTCCGGGTTCTTCACACCGGTCGACGCCCACAGCGGACGCTGGACGTTGGTGCCCTCCGGCAGATCCGTGGCGTTCGCAAACTCGTCGACGAAGAGGCCGTAAGCGAGGTGTGCGTTCGCCACGCCGGCGAGGCCGCGCAGTGCGAGTGCTTCTTCAGAGCCGATCGCCTCGAGGCGCTTGTCGACCTCGGTGTCGACGCGGGAGACGAAGAAGGAGGCCACGGAGTGGATGGTGCGCACGTCAACGCCAGCCTCGGCGGCGCGGCGGATGCCCTCCTTGAACGCGGCGATGACCTGGCGGTAGCGCGCCACGGAGAAGATCAGCGTGACGTTGACCGACATGCCCTCGGCCAGCGCGTCCGAGATGGCCGGCAAGGAGCCGTCCGTCGCCGGGATCTTGATCATGAGGTTGGGGCGGTCGACCTTGGCCCACAGCTCGCGGGTCTGGGCGATGGTCGCGGCGGCATCGTCAGAAATGCGCGGGTCGACCTCGATGGACACGCGGCCGTCCTTGTGACCAGAGGCCTCGTAAATGGGCGCGAAGACGTCGCACGCAGCGCGGACGTCGTCGATGGCGAGCGAGTAGACGGCCTCGTCCACGGACGCGCCTTCCGCCTTGAGCTTGGCGATGTCCTCGTCATAGGCCGTGCCCTGGCCCATCGCCGCAGCGAAGATGGCCGGGTTGGTAGTCACGCCGACGATGGACTTCGTGTCGATGATCTCCTGCAGGTTGCCTGACTGGAGGCGATCTCGGGAGAGGTCATCGAGCCACGTGGAGGTGCCCAGGGTGTGCAGCGTGTCAATGTAGTTGCTCATACTCAACAAAACTCCTTTGCGCGTAGGTGCAAAATTTAGGCCTTGGCTGCGGCGGCCAGGGACTCCTGGGCGGCCGTAACGACGGCATCGGCAGTAAAGCCGAACTTCTCGAAGAGTTCCTCGGCCGGGGCGGAAGCGCCGAAGTGCTCGAGGGAGACGTTGCGGCCGAAGGTGCCGGTGTACTTGAACCACGGCATGGCGACGGCGGCCTCGATGGAGACGCGGGCGCGAACGGCGGACGGGAGGACGGACTCGCGGTAGGCCTCGTCTTGCTCGTCGAACCACTCGAGGCACGGCGCGGAGACGACGCGGGTGGCGGTGCCGGCCTCCTCGAGGGTCTGTGCGGCCTCGACGGCGAGCTGAACCTCGGAGCCGGTGGCGATGAGGATAACGTCCGGGGTCTCCTTGGAGCCCTCCACCAAGACATAGGCGCCGCGGCGCACGCCGTCGTGAGCCTTCTCTGCGGTGCCCTCAAGCACTGGCAGGCCCTGGCGAGAGAGCGCGAGGCCCTTCGGAGCGGCCTTGTACTCGAACGCGGCGGCCCAGGCCTGGGCGGTCTCGTTCGCGTCGGCCGGGCGGATGACGGAGAGGTTCGGGATGGCGCGCAGGGCAGCGAGGGTCTCGACCGGCTGGTGGGTCGGGCCGTCCTCGCCGAGGCCGATGGAGTCGTGCGTCCACACGTAGTAGGTATCCGTGGACATGAGCGCGCCCAGGCGGACGGCGGGGTACATGTACTCGGAGAAGATGAGGAACGTGCCGCCGTAGACGCGAGTATTGCCGTGCAGGGCGATGCCATTCATGATGGCGGACATGCCGTGCTCACGAATACCGAAGTGGAGGTTGCGGCCGGTAGGCGACGCGGTCCATGTAGTGGTCGTGATGGAGTCCGGACCGAAGGAATCCGCGCCCTTGATGACCGTGTTGTTAGAGCCAGCGAGGTCGGCGGAGCCGCCCCACATCTCCGGAACCTTGGCAGCGAGCGCCTGGATGGCGGCCTCGGAGGCCTTGCGGGTGGCGAGCTTTTCACCGGCCTGCCACGCGGGCAGCTCCGCGTCGAAGTCGGCCGGCAGCTCACGGGCGGTCATGCGGTCGAAGAGCGCCTTGTTGTCTGGGTTGGCCGTAGCCCACGCGTCGAACTTCTTCTGCCACTCGGCGTGGGTGGCGGCGCCGCGCTCGGTGAGCTTACGCGTGTGCGCGAGGACCTCGTCCTCGATGAAGAAGGACTGCTCGGGATCGAAGCCGAGGACATCCTTGACAGCGGCGACCTCGTCGTCACCCAGGGCAGCGCCGTGGACGCCACCGGTGTTCATCTTGTTCGGGGCCGGGTAGCCGATGACGGTCTTTACGCGAATGAAAGACGGACGTTCGGACTCCGCCTGGGCTTTCTTCACGGCCTCGAGGATGGCCACGACGTCCTCACCGGACTCGACGGTCTGGACGTGCCAACCGTAGGCCTCGTAGCGGGCCGCGGTGTCTTCCTGGAAGGCGACGTTGGTGTCGTCCTCGATAGAGATGTTGTTGTCGTCCCAGAAGACGATGAGGTTGCCCAGCTTCTGCGTGCCAGCCAGCGAGGAGGCCTCAGAGGTTACGCCCTCCTGGACATCGCCGTCGGAGCAGATAGTGTAGATGAAGTGGTCGAACGGGGACTCGCCGGCGGGAGCCTCCGGGTCGAATAGACCGCGCTCCTTGCGGGCGGCCATCGCCATACCCACAGACGACGCGAGGCCCTGGCCCAGCGGGCCCGTGGTGATTTCGACGCCCTTGGTGTGGTGGACCTCCGGGTGGCCCGGCGTGAGCGAGCCCCATGTGCGCAGTGCCTTAAGGTCGTCCATTTCGAGACCGAAGCCGCCGAGGAAGAGCTGAATGTACTGGGTGAGCGAGGAGTGCCCGACCGACAGCACGAAGCGGTCACGGCCAGCCCACTCGGGGTCCTTCGGATCGTGGTTAAGGACACGCTGGTAGAGCGTGTACGCCAGGGGAGCCAGGGACATGGCGGTGCCGGGGTGGCCGGAGCCGCAGTTCTGGACGGCATCGGCAGCGAGCACGCGCACGGTGTCGATCGCCTTGGTGTCCAGATCGCTCCAGTCGGCGGGATAGTTGCGGACCGTCTTGGCTTCCAGCTCTGGGGTCAGCGCTGGGGCGGTGGAATTCGAGGGGGACGTCGACATAAGAGTCTTTAAACCTCACTCACTCTTCTCGTATACATATCTATTAACTGACCCCTTTTAGTGTAGACGGCCACGCCGCTTACCCCCACCAATAATTCCTCCGCGCGCCAGATTCGGGATCTCTGCCCACTTACCGGTAGTCTGTGGGGTGCTGTTGGCGCACCTTTCGCGCTGCGCGCTGGCCGACCTGCGGAGGCAACCTGTAGAAAATCAGCGCGCGGACCACGGGAACTTTTGAATAAGTACATGCGACTACTTAGAATGCGCGCCTTGTGGGGCTGCGCACCTTCCCGCCGGGGTACAGGCCGCGGCGCTGGATACACATGCGAATTGGAAAGCTGGAGGGCTATCCCTTGGAGACAATCAAGGCCTATATTGCGCTGACGAAGCCGAGGATCATCGAGCTCCTTCTCGTCGCCGCCATCCCGGCCATGCTCCAGGCGCAGCGCGGCGTCGACGCCGTAGCCGACAACCTGTGGCTCATCGTGTCCACCATCTTCGGCGGCTGGATGGGCGCGGCCGCCGCGCACACCTTTAACAACGTGCTTGAGTTCGAGCTCGACCAGAAGATGCAGCGCACCCGCGCACGTCCCCTAGTCCGCCACACCGTGAAGCGCCGCAACGCCGCCATCTTCGCGTGGATCATGCTGGCGCTGTCCGTGCTGTGGCTGGGCGTGCTCGCTCACTCGTGGCTCGCGGCCTTCTTCGTCATCCTCACGAACTTTTTCTATGCCATCGTGTACACGAAGTTTTTGAAGATGCGCAACAGCCAGAACATCGTGTGGGGCGGCCTCGCCGGCTGCATGCCCGCCATGGTCGGTTGGGCCGTCATCCGCGATAACGCGCCCGACGCCGAGCCCGACCGCTGGTGGCAGGCCATCGTGCTCTTCCTCATCATCTTTTTCTGGACCCCGCCGCACACGTGGGCCTTGGCCATGAAGTACCGCGAGGACTACAAGGCGGCGGGCGTGCCGATGCTCCCCGTGGTGGCCCCCGAGGTCGTCGTCACCCGCCAAATCATCTGGTATACGATTGGCACGCTCATCGTGTCCTTCCTCATCATTCCGGCGGCAAGCTGGATTTACCTGGTCGCTTCGATTCTCTCGGGCGCGGTCTTCCTGTGGATGGCCGTGCGCCTGCACCAAGGCGTGAAGAAGGGCGAGAAGGTCAAGCCCATGCGCTTGTTCATCTACTCGAACAATTACCTGTCCGTGCTCTTCATTGGCTTGTCCATCGACGCCGTGGTGGGCTGGGAGCCCATCGGCCGCATGCTCGGCTGGTCGGCGGTGCTCTTCTAGGGGCTTCCGCACAAAAAAGGGATCCGCAGAGGGTATCGAGCGAGTATTGGAACTGGCTAGAACCCGTCTGGCGGATCCCTTCTGGGTTGTCGATGCTTAGTCGTGGACGCGCAGGACGATGGAGCCGGTGGTCTTGCGGTCCTGGAGGTCGCGGTGCGCCTGGGCTGCGTCCTTGAGTGGGTAGCTCGCTGCGACTCGGAACGAGAGGTGACCGTCGGCGACCGCTTGGACGACGGCCTGGGCGCGCATCTGGAACTCACCTTCCTGGGACGTCCACGCGCCGATGGACGGGCGGGTGAGGAAGACAGAGCCGTGCGTGTTGAGCACCTGCGGGTCGACCGGCGGGACGGGGCCAGATGCAGCGCCGAAGAGACAGACCGTGCCGCGAGGGCGAACGACCTCGAGGGATTCCTGGAAGGTGTCCTTACCCACGCCGTCGTAGACAACGTCGACGCCGCGGCCGCCGTTGAAGCGGCGGACTTCCTCGGCCAGGCCCTCGGAGTAGCGGAAGACATGGTCGGCGCCAGCGTCGTAGGACAGCTGCTCCTTCTCGTCGGAGGAGACGACCGTGTAGACGGTCGCGCCGAGCGTCTTGGCCATCTGGGTGGCGATGAGGCCTACGCCGCCGGCGCCGGCGGTGATGAGGCAGGACGCGCCCTCACCGAGCTGGTAGACGCCGTGCGTGAGGTAGTGCGCCGTGATGCCCTGGAGGAGCATGGAGGCTGCAACCTCGTCGGAGAAATCATCGGGCACGGCGACGAGGCGGTTGCGGTCGACGCAGACCTGCTCCGCGTAGGAGCCGAAGGACTGGTCCCAGGCCACCTTGGTGCCCTCGGCAATCTCGCCGCGCGGGTCTTTGAGCACACGGCCGGTGCCCTCAAACCCGGGGACGAAGGGGGTCTTCGCGTGATAAATGCCCTCGCGATAGTAGGTGTCGATATAGTTAACGCCCGCCACGTCCACGGCGACCAAGACCTGATCGTCGGTGGGAGTGGGGGCGTTGACCTCGACGTACTCGAGGACTTCTGGGCCGCCGGGGCGGGAAACCTGAATAGCAAACATGCTACTTAGGCTACCGAACCCTAGACACGTGCCGCTAGAGATTCGCGGCGCAGGGCATACTTTTCGTCACCGCGCGGTGAGCCGGTGATGAGATCCAGCGTGCCGTAGGAGCGGATCATGCCGTTCGACCACAGCAGTGCGGTAAAGGCAGTGACCACAGACGACATGGCGATGTGGACGGGGACGGTCCACCGCGGAATGCCGAGGCGGAACTGAATGACGCCGATGGCCCACTGAATCACAATCGCCAGGATGAGCACCAGGCCCGCCTTCTTCGCCACCTGCGGTGCGCGGTGGCGGTAGAGCATGATGACGGTGACCACGGTGAGAATGAGGTAGATGTACATGCAGAACGCGTGCGTGAGTGCCATCCACTCGGTGTCGACCTCGAGGCGGCCTTCCATGCCCACGCCGTCGTCGCCGGAGTGGACGCCCGAGCCGGTGACCATCGTGCCCGTGATGAGGACGACGGACAGTGCAACGGTGGCCACGACGGCCAGCGAGCGGATGAACTGCGGGAAGGTGTGCTCCGGGGTGCCGTCATCCGGCTGGAGGATACGGTTGTAGAGCATCGCGGCGAGCCAGACGAGGACCATGGACGGCAGGAAGTGGAGCGCCACGGCCCACCAACGCAGGTCAAGGTGGACGGAGATGCCACCGATGACCGCTTGCAGCACGATACCGGCTACGTTGAGCCAGGCGTAGACCTTGAGTTCGGTGCGGCGGCAGGCCATGTACATGGCGATGACAGCGGCGGCAGCGGCCGCGGCGTCGACGAAGGTGAGGAGGCGGTTGCCGAACTCGATGGCCTGGTGAATGGCAGGCGCCGCGCCCTGCACGGGCACGAGAGAGCCTTGTTGGCAATTGGGCCACGTATCGCAGCCCAGGCCGGATCCGGTGACGCGGACGATGGAACCGCTCACTGTGATCCCGCCCTGGCACAGCAGCAGGATCATCGCGATAACGCGCTGCTGGTGCAAGGTGGGCACGGCCTCGCGGAAGAAGAGACGAATACGTTCAGAGATGTTCACGATTCTTGAGGTTACCTTTCTTCACGGAACTTCCCGTAACAATTAGGGCCGTACCGGACCTATTCAAGATAAAAGTCACATTCAGCAGGTTTTAGCCGTCGAACCGGAACCATTTCACCGCGATAGCCGACGCGGCGACCGCCCAACCCACGAGGACGAGGATCTGGAAGAGTGGAATCTCGCCGCGGAAGGCGTCAGTGAGCCCGCCGGCGAGTGCCACCGTGGGCACGAGCGTGAATACGCCGTTGTGGCCCAGGCCCGTAGAGTACATGGCCCAGCCCACGACGCCGAGCAGCAGGAACCAGACGAGGTTGGCGAGAGCGAGGACGAGCTCGCTCGACATCGTGCCGCCTAGGATGAGGCCGAGCGCGGTAAACGCCGCGACGCCGAAGACGAGTGTGACGGCCGCGAGCAGCACGCCGCCCGGTGAGGTGCGAAAGCCCACGAGATAAGCCGTCAGGCCCAGCACGACCACTTGGACAAGGACCATCGAGGCCACGCCGATGATCTTGCCGCCGATGATGGCCCACGCGGGCACGCCCGAGGCGCCGGTGCGCTTGAGCGCGCCGTAGCGGCGGTCGAAGGCGAGCGAGATGGCCTGGCCCGTAAAGCCCGCCGAGGTCGCCGCGACGGCGAGGACCATGGGGAAGAGCTCGTCGAGTCCGTTGGCCTGGGCGCTGCCGGGCAGCGAGACAGCGTCGCCGAGACGCGCGCCGCCGATGAGCAGCATGATGGGGATGACGATGCTGAGCAGCTGTTGCTCACCGTGGCGCAGCAAGAGTTTCGACTCGATGGCGCCCTGCGCCTTGAGGATGGCGCCCACGCCGGCGCGCTGGGGCGCTGGCGTGAAGGTGCCGGGTTGATATGTCGTCATGGTGTCTCCAAAACTTGAACGTGAGTTAGCTGCGCAGTTCGCGGCCGGTGAGTTCGAGGAAGACGTCCTCGAGCGTTGCGTGTGCCGCGTCGAGGCGGCGCAGGAGCACGCCCTGGTCGGCGAGTGCGGCGGTGAGGGCGGCGATGGTGGCAGGAGTGGGGGCATCGGCAAGCGCGTAGTGCAAGGGGCGCTGCGCGACGGCCTTGACTGGAAGTGCGGCGAGGTCAACCTCGCAATCGGTCTCAAAGGTGAGCTGCGCGCCGCGGTTGTCGTCCATGAGCTCCGCGGGGGTACCCTCAGCGACCTTGCGGCCATGGTCGATGATGATGACGCGGTCCGCGAGGGCCTCGGCCTCGTCCATGAGGTGGGTGGTGAGTACGACGGTCACGCCGTCGCGCTTGAGAGCGCGAATGAGTTCCCACACCGCGAGGCGCGACTGCGCGTCCATGCCGGCGGTGGGCTCGTCGAGAAAGACGAGCTCGGGGCGGCCGATGAGCGCGAGCGCGAGTGAGAGGCGCTGCTGCTGGCCGCCGGAGAGGCGCCGGTAGGTATTCTTCGCCACGCCTTCGAGCCCGAGAACCTCGATGAGCCAGTCCGGGTCAAGCGGGTTGCGGGAGTAGCGCGCGGTTAGTTCAAGCATCTCGCGGACGCGAATGCCGGAGTAGGAGCCGCCGCCTTGGAGCATGATGCCGATGCGCTCGCGGACGCCGTCCGGATTCGTCGCTGGGTCAAGGCCCAGCACGCGGATGGAGCCCGAGGTGGGGGCGGCAAAGCCCTCGCACATTTCGATGGTCGTCGTCTTGCCGGCGCCATTGGGACCGAGGAAGCACAGCAGCTCGCCGCGGCTCACGTGGAAGCTCAGGCCGTCGACGGCGCGGGTGGCGCCGAAAGCCTTGACCACAGAGTCGACGATGAGCGCTGCCTCGTGTCCGTCAAAAGTTGTATTCACGGACACTCAGTCTAAGTCATGAAGCCCCGCGCGACGCAAAAGAAGCGCCCATGTCCCAGCAACAACCGCGAAGGCGCCCAGCGCTGCAAGGTAGATGACGAGCACCGTGCCCGGCGGCAGGCCCAAGCCGCGGGGCAGCACGAAGAAGCTCATGGGCACCGAATACGCCACGACGATGGTGCGAAAGAAATGGCGGTTTGCCCACGCTGCCAGGGGAAAGACAGCCCACAGGATGTACCAGGGGTGCACGACGGGAAAGAGTGCGACGAGGACGGCGGTGGCCACGCCAAGGCCGCCCACGGGATGGATGGCGCCGCGGTACGTGGCCCAGAGCATGCGGAGCATAAACGCGCCAGCGAGCAACACGCCGGCCGCGCGCGTGACAGACAGGATGGCGTCCGTGTGGTCGCCCAGGCCCAGGAGCATGCCCAGGAAGCCGGTGATGACGCCGATGTCCGTGGAGATGGAAATCCAGGAACGAATGGTCGCAGCGCCACCTTGACCGGTGACCCAGCCGAGGCCGATCCCCGTGATGGCCGAGACCGCGAGAATGGATGCAGCCAGGGTCACGACCTGGACCGCGACCGCGGTCGCGAGTGCCCGGGCCGTCGAGTAGCCGCGGCGCAGGGCGAGGCAGCGCGCAAGCGCCATGCCCGTAAAACCGAGCCCAATAAAACCGGTGACCTTGACCATGCCCGCGCAGCTTATGAGCACGCCCGAGGCGATAAGCCAGCCCAGCCAGCGCCAGTCACCCAGGCGGCCCAGCTTATCGATGCCCCGTAACGCCAGCTCGACGCCCACGAGGACGAGGCCCAAGAGGATGGACTCGTTGTGGATGCCGCCTACGAGATGGAGGATGGCGAGCGGATTGAGGACGCCGAGCCAGAGGGCGGCGGCGGGGGAGACGCGGCAGCGGCGGGCGAGGCGTCCCGTGGCCCAGCCCGCGGCGACGATGCCTGCAAGCGAGAGGAGGCGGTGCGCGATGACCCCGGCCATAATCGAGTCGTGGGTGAGTACGCTGATGGCAGCCGCGAGCCCGAGCGAGACCGGCCCATAGGGCGAGGGAGAGTTGGCCCAGATGAAGGGCACAGAGCGCGCGAGCCGGCTATCCGCGCCCAGGATCTCCACCGGACCGCCTGCGTATGGGTCGAGCCCCTGGTGAACGATGGACCCGTTGGCGAGGTACGAGTAAATGTCCTGTGTAAACAACGGTGCAGTGAAAATGAGCGGGACGACCCAGCCGGCCCACGTGCGCCACATCTGACCTTCGGTGACGAGCCGTTGTACACGGCGCGGCGTGGCGGGACGCACGAGGTACCAACCCCGCGGGTCCTTCTCGCTCGCGCGCCAGCGGTAGCGCGGCAGATGGATCCGGTGGCCTACAAACGGCGCCATGCCTACCCATGCCACGACGAGCAGGCCGATCCCGACGAAGACGAGCGCCGAGGAACTCTGCAACAGCCGCGACATGAGCGCGCCCGAGGGCACGTTATCGTACGGATTGCCCACCACGGGCAAAGCGCCGGCACCCAGGCCGCCGAATGCAATGAGCAGGGAGCCTGCCGTACCCATCCAGCGCAGCGCAAAGAAGCGGCGCAGCTGATTGATGGTGGAGCGCTCCGTCACGGGGGCATCGACAGGCAGGAGGTCGAAGCGCGCGTCAGACTCGGTTCCGGTGGCGCCGTCTGCATGGAGCAGCGCCGAACGCGAGCCCGGGGCGCCGAGGCGCGGAAGAGCGTCGCGCAGGGCCGACGTATCCGTCGTGCTCGCGTGGTCCGCGTTGTTCTCCTTCACCCGCCCTACTTTAGCGGGCAGGCCGACTTGGGCCCGAATACCGGTCGACACGGGGAATGGGGGCACCAACGACACGCCGTCGAGCAGCCCTGGTGGCATTTGGGAATGAATTAGGGAACACTAGTGTTGTCTAAAGGCGTAAAGCCCCTTTGGACTTCTCAGAATGAGGATTCTCTATTCATGTCGGCGCCGCGCTACACGGCGCCACAACCAGCAGGAGGTGGACGAGGAGATGACCCGCTCCGTTTCGGCGAGCAGCAACGCCTCGAAGACAACTGCTACGCGCGGCACGCGCTCCACGCGCACCGCACGCGCAGAAAAGAAACACGCGCAGCCGTCCCGCGAGGCAGACGTGCAGAAAGAAACCCGGTCGACGGAGGGGGACACCCGCCGCCAGATTATGCTTCTCATGCTCAAAGACGGTCCTGTGACGGCATCCCACCTGGGAAAGAAGCTTGGGCTTTCCGCCGCCGGCGTGCGCCGGCATCTAGACATTCTGGTGGAAGACGGCCTTACCGAAATCGTCCATCGCCCCGGCAAGCTCGGGTCCGGTGGGCGTGGACGTCCGGCCAAACACTTCCGCCTCACGGATCAGGGCCGTGCCCATTTCGGCCACGCCTACGATGAGCTGGCTTCCGATGCCCTCGACGCGCTGCGCGCCGTGGGCGGACCCGAGGCCGTCAAGCTCTTCGCCAAGGCGCGCTTCCAGCGTCTTCTCGACGACGTCGCTCCGTTGACGGACGCCGGCGAGGACGTGGAAGACACCGCCCGCAAGCTGGCCGAGGCGCTCGATGCCCACGGTTATGCCGCGACGGTGACGAACGCGGGTCGCGGCATCCAGATCTGCCAGCACCATTGCCCGGTCGTGCACGTCGCGGCGGAGCACCCGGAGCTGTGCGAGGCGGAGCAGGAAGTCTTTTCCGCCCTATTAGGCACACACGTGCAGCCCTTGGCCTCTATTGCGGACGGTCACGGCATCTGCACCACGAATATCCCCGTAAATATCCCCCTGACAGTAATCGATAGAAAGTAAGTGAAAGGAGCGGGCTGTGACTCAAACACAACCGGCACCGGGGCTTGAAACCAAGATGAGTGATGACGAGATCATCTCCTCCATCGGTGGTTACGACTACGGCTGGCATGACTCGGACGAGGCTGGCCAGGCTGCACACCGCGGCCTGAGCGAAGACGTCGTCCGTGACATCTCGGCGAAGAAGAACGAGCCGGAATGGATGCTGGAGTCCCGTCTCAAGGCGCTGCGCATCTTTAACAAGAAGCCGGTCCCGACCTGGGGCCCCGATCTTTCGGACATCGACTTCGACAACATTAAGTACTTCGTTCGCTCCACCGAGAAGCAGGCGCAGACCTGGGACGATCTCCCGTCTGACATTAAGGAAACCTACGACAAGCTGGGTATTCCGGACGCAGAAAAGAAGCGTCTCGTCTCCGGCGTCGCCGCACAGTACGAGTCCGAGGTTGTCTACCACAAGATCCGCGAGGATCTTGAGGCCCAGGGCGTTATCTTCGTCGATACCGATACCGCCGTGCGCGAGTACCCGGAAATCCTCCAAGAGTACTTCGGCACCGTTATCCCGGCCGGCGACAACAAGTTCTCCGCCCTGAACAACGCCTGCTGGTCCGGCGGCTCTTTCGTCTACGTCCCCAAGGGCGTGCACGTGGACATCCCGCTCCAGGCCTACTTCCGCATCAACACCGAAAACATGGGTCAGTTTGAGCGCACCCTCATCATCGTCGAAGAGGACGCGTACGTGCACTACATCGAGGGCTGCACCGCCCCGATTTATAACTCGGACTCCCTGCACACCGGTGTCATCGAGATCGTGGTGAAGAAGGGCGGACGCTGCCGCTACACCACCATTCAGAACTGGTCCACCAACGTCTACAACCTCGTGACCCAGCGCGCCAAGGTCGAAGAGGGCGGCACCATGGAATGGGTCGACGGCAACATCGGCTCCAAGGTCACCATGAAGTACCCGTCCGTGTGGATGACCGGCGAGCACGCCAAAGGCGAAGTCCTCTCCCTGGCGTTCGCAGGTGAAGACCAGGTGCAAGACACCGGCTCCAAGATGGTTCACATGGCACCGCGCACGTCGTCCAACATCATTTCTAAGTCCGTGGCCCGCAACGGTGGCCGCGCCGCCTACCGCGGCCTGGTCCAGGTCAACACGAACGCGTACCACTCCACGGCCAACGTCGAGTGTGACGCCCTGCTCGTGGATAACACCTCGCGTTCGGACACGTACCCGTACAACGACATCCGCAACGAGTACGTCACGCTCGGCCACGAGGCAACGGTCTCCCAGGTCTCTGAGGAGCAGCTGTTCTACCTCATGTCCCGCGGCCTCGAGGAAGAGGAAGCCATGGCGATGATCGTCCGCGGCTTCGTCGAGCCGATTGCCAAGGAGCTCCCGATGGAATACGCCCTCGAGCTCAACCGCCTTATTGAACTGCAGATGGAAGGATCGGTGGGCTAGACAGTGGTCGCCTCCAACGAATTCAACCCGGCTGACGTCACGAAGGGCGATCAGTTTACTTCCTTCAACGTCGAGGACTTCCCGGTCCCGCACGGCCGCGACGAGGTCTGGCGCTTTATCGCGCTGCGCAAGCTCCGCGGCCTGCACAACGGCCAGTTCGCCCCGGTTGTCGCGCAGAAGATTCAGGTCACCACGCCGGCTGGCGTCTCCACGGAGAGGCTTGAGCCTTCCGATGCCCGCTTGGGCACTGCCGGTGCCCCCGCCGACCGTGTCGCGGCGCAGGCATGGACCTCCATGCCCGAGGCTCAGCTTGTGACCATCGACGCTGAGGCCACCCCGGCCGAGCCGGTGGAAATCACCATCACGGGTGCTGGCGAGGGAGTGACCTCCTTTGGCGCGACCTCCATCCAGGTCGGCCACCACGCGCAGGCCACCGTCGTGCTCAAGTACGTTGGCTCCGGCACGCACGCGGATAACGTCGAGTTCATCCTCGGTGATGGCGCAAACGTCACCGTCGTCGTCGACGCGGACTGGGAAGATGACGCGGTCCACCTCGGCCACCAGGTGGTCAAGCTCGGCCGCGACGCCGTCTTCCGCCACAACACTGCGGTCTTCGGCGGCGAGATCGTCCGTCTCGTCCCGCGCGTCGTCTTCGACGCCCCGGGTGCCGATGCCGAAATGCTCGGCGTCTACTTCGCGGACTCCGGCCAGTACTTCGAGAACCGCCTGCTCGTGGACCACGACGTGCCGAACTGCCGTTCCCGTGTGTTCTACAAGGGCGCGCTCCAGGGTGTCGCCGGCCAAGACGACGCGAACCCCGTCGCCGCGATGGGCGCCTCGAACCGCAACGAAGCTCGCACTTGCTGGGTGGGCGACGTGCTCATCCGTTCGTCTGCCACGAACACCGACACCTACGAGACCAATAACAACCTCATCCTCACCGAGGGCGCGCGTGCAGACGCCATCCCGAACTTGGAGATCCAGACCGGCGAGATCGTCGGTGCCGGCCACGCCGCCACCGTCGGCCGCTTCGACGACCTCGAGCTGTTCTACCTTATGTCTCGCGGTATTCCGGAGGCTGAGGCCCGCCGCCTCATCATCCACGGCTTCTTCTCCGAGGTCATCGGCCGCATTCCGGTCGAGTCCCTCCGCGAGGACCTCGAGGCTCGCGTCGTTGCTGAGCTTGCCAAGATCAACGCCTAAAACACCCCGCGTCACGCACCCACACGCCTTTTAGCGAAAGCAGGAAAACTTATATGTCTACCCTGGAAATCAAAGACCTCCACGCGCAGGTCGTTCCGTCCGATGAGAATGAGACTCCCAAGGAGATTCTCAAGGGCGTCAACCTCACCATTAACTCTGGCGAGACCCACGCCGTCATGGGCCCCAACGGCTCCGGCAAGTCCACGCTGTCCTACGTCATCGCTGGTCACCCCAAGTACGAGGTCACCTCCGGCGAGATCCTCCTCGACGGCGAGAACGTCCTCGAGATGTCCGTCGACGAGCGTGCTCGCGCCGGCCTCTTCCTCGCTATGCAGTACCCGACCGAGGTCCCCGGCGTGAAGATGGCACAGTTCATGCGCTCCGCCGTCTCCGCCGTCCGCGGCGAGGCCCCGAAGCTTCGTGAGTGGAACAAGGAGCTCACCTCCGCCCGCGAGAAGCTCGACATCGATAAGTCGTTTGCACACCGTTCCGTCAACGAGGGCTTCTCTGGCGGCGAGAAGAAGCGCCACGAGGTCATGCAGCTCGACCTGCTCAAGCCGAAGTTCGCCATCATGGACGAGACCGACTCCGGCCTTGACGTCGACGCCCTGCGCATCGTCTCCGAGGGCATTAACCGCTACCAGGAGGAGACCGGCGGCGGCATTCTCATGATTACGCACTACAAGCGCATCCTCAACTATGTGAAGCCGGACTTTGTCCACGTCTTCGCCAACGGCCACATCATCACGACGGGCGGTGCCGAACTGGCAGACCAGCTTGAAGCTGAGGGCTACGAGAAGTTCATCAAGTAGCACCCGCGCCCGGCCCGCCAGGACCATTCCCGGCGGGCCTTCGCGTCCCACCGCCGCATGGCGGCATAACCGAATATTTAGACACAAACTTAGACGTGATTTTCAACAAGGAGGTGTCATGTCTGACCTAGACGTGACCGCCATCCGGGAACAGTTCCCGATCCTCTCGCGCACCGTGCGCGAGGATAAGCCCTTGGTCTACCTCGACTCGGGTGCCACCTCGCAGCGCCCGCTGTCGGTGTGGAAGGCTGAGGAGAACTTTGTCCTCCATACCAACGCTCCCGTGCACCGCGGCTCGTACCAGCTCGCGGAGGAAGCCACGGATGCCTACGAGACCGCGCGCGAGAACATCGCGAAGTTCGTCGGCGCCGACGGCGACGAGATCGCCTTTACCAAGAACGCCACCGAGGCCCTCAACGAGGTCGCCTTCGTGCTTGGCGATAAGCGTGCGGGCGACCTCTACGTCGGCGAAGGCGACACCATCGTCATCACCGAGGTCGAGCACCACGCGAACCTAGTGCCCTGGCAGGAGCTCGCCGCCCGGACTGGCGCGACCCTTAAGTGGTACTCGGCGACCGCCGATGGCCGCATTGATCTCGACTCGCTCGAGCTCGACGACTCTGTCAAGGTTGTCGCGTTTACCCACCAGTCGAACGTTACCGGAGCCCAAGCTCCCGTCGAGGAGCTCGTTCGCCGCGCCCACGCCGTGGGTGCCATGGTGGTCCTCGACGCGTGCCAGTCCGTGCCGCACATGCCGGTCGACTTTCACGCGCTCGACGTCGACTTCGCTGCGTTCTCCGGCCACAAGATGTGCGGCCCGTCCGGCGTCGGCGTCCTGTACGGCAAGCGCGAACTGTTGGATCAGCTCCCGCCCTTCCTCACCGGTGGCTCCATGATTCAGATCGTGAAGATGGAAGGCACCACCTTCGCCGAGCCGCCGCAGCGCTTCGAGGCCGGCACCCAGATGACCTCGCAGGTCGTCGGCCTCGGCGCCGCCGTCGAGTTCCTCAGTGAGATCGGAATGGACAAGATCCATGCGCACGAGCAGGAACTCACCGCCTACGCGCTTGAGGAGCTGCAGAAGATTCCGGGCCTGCGCATCTACGGCCCGACCACCCCGGAAAACCGCGGTTCCGCCGTGTCCTTCAGCGTAGAGGGCATCCACCCGCACGACCTCGGCCAGGTCCTCGACGATCAGGGCGTGTGCGTGCGCACCGGCCACCACTGCGCGTGGCCTGTGCACCGCGCTCTCGACGCTCAGTCGACGACCCGCGCGAGCTTCTACCTGTACAACACCCGCGAGGAAGTGGACGCGCTCGTCGCGGCCATCCACTACGCACGTAAGTTCTTCCGCGTCGATGGCGTCGACGAAGACGACGCAAAGTAGGGAAGTGCACCATGAACCTTGATTCCATGTACCAGGACGTCATCCTGGATCATTACAAGCACCCGCATCATGCTGGCCTGCGCGACCCGTTCCAGGCCGAGGTGCACCACGTCAACCCGTCCTGTGGCGACGAGCTCACCCTCCGCGTGCAGCTCTCGGACGACGGCACGACCGTCGAGGACGTTTCGTACCACGGCGAAGGCTGCTCCATCTCGCAAGCCTCCACGTCCGTCATGGCAGAAGAAGTCGTCGGCCTGCCCGTTGAGGAAGCCATGAAGAAACTCGAGGACTTCGACCACATGGTCACCTCGCGTGGCGAGTACGAAGGCGACGAGGACCTCATCGGCGACGGCATTGCCTTTGCCGGCGTGGCGAAATATGCAGCCCGTGTGAAATGCGCACTCCTCGGCTGGAAGGCCTTCCAGGCCGCCACTGCGGACGCCCTCAACGAACTGGAGAATAAACAATGAGCGACGAACTCATCGATCCGTACCAGAACGAAAGCTCGAACTTTGACGGCGGCGGCCAGCGCCCGCCGCAGACCGAGGAACAGATTTCCAAGGCCTTTGACGTCACCGAATATATGCGTGACGTCATCGACCCCGAGCTCGGCATCAACGTGGTCGATCTCGGGCTCGTCTACGACCTCTGGTTCGAAGAGGTCGACGGCAAGGAGACTGTCATGATCAATATGACGCTCACGTCGCCAGCCTGCCCGCTCACGGACGTCATCGGCGAACAGGTCGAAGACGCCGTGGTCGGCAACAAGCTGGCCGAAGCCGTCCAGATTAACTGGGTCTGGATGCCGCCGTGGGGCCCGAACATGATCACCGAGGAGGGCCGCGAAATGCTCCAGGCCCTCGGCTTCGCGGTCTAAGCCGTCCGAACGCACCAACTCGCACTTGCGCACCTACGCGTGAGCGCGGGTTGTCGCGTATCGGGGGCCTCACCGCGCCGCTTTTCGAACCGGAAGAAGTAGTCATCGATGCTGTGGAGGAGGGGAGTTTCGCGCTTCTCGCAGTCCTCGCGATGACCGTCAGCCGGCGCGTGAGGTTCCGGATGGTGCGGGTTGTAGAACTCGACGATGTGAAACCCCAGCCGGTTGACGTAGAAGTGGACGTTCCGCTTATCCACATACGGCGACTTCCGGGAAGCGTTCCTCGATTCCCCGATTATGATGCGCGGCCGCGACGGCCAGGCTCGTCGATAGGGCCGACGGCATCTTCGAGTCCTCGTTGAAAGGCTTCGTGTCCCGCCGTCGTGAACACATCCTGTTCATCGGCAGCGATGGGACGCAGCGCACTAGGCAGATTGGGGGACGCGCATGTCCAAAGGGAAACGTCTGTGTCTACTCGGTGCCAGCCGGCGGTGGGCCGCCGTGCCGCTGTGCGCGATAGCCGCACAATATAGCTGTGCTAGCGAGTTGGTGGCGAGTTCCACCTAGAAATCCGGGTTGATAGACTGGCTCCTTGTGATTGTGACCAATGATTTCGAAGTGCGCGTCGGCGCCCGTACCCTGCTCGACGCCCCGGGCCAGCACCTACGCGTCCAGCCTGGGGATCGTATCGGCCTGGTCGGCCGCAACGGAGCGGGCAAGACGACGACCATGCGCATCCTGGCAGGGGAGACGGAGCCCTACGGCGGCTCCGTGACCCGCTCGGGCCCCATTGGTTACCTCCCGCAGGACTCCCGCGAGGGCAATATCGAGCAGACCGCGCGCGAGCGCGTGCTCTCCGCCCGCGGCCTCGACGACATCAAACGCCGCATGGCCAAGCAACAGGAGATCATGGAAACCGCCACGGACGATAAGCACCGTGACAAGGCCATCCGCAAGTTCTCCCGCCTCGAGGAGGAGTACCACGGCCTCGGCGGTTACGAAGCTGACGCGGAGTGCGCACAGATCTGCGACAATCTAGGCCTGCCGCAGCGCATCCTCGACCAGCAGTTAAAGATCCTGTCAGGCGGCCAACGCCGTCGCGTGGAGCTGGCGCAGATTTTGTTCGCGGCATCGTCAGGCGAAGGCAAGTCCCAGACCACCTTGCTCCTTGACGAGCCCACCAACCACCTGGACGCGGACTCGATCACGTGGCTGCGCGGCTTCCTCGCTAAGCACGAGGGCGGGCTCGTCATGATTTCCCACGATGTCGAGCTGCTCGAAGCCGTTGTGAACAAGGTGTGGTTCCTCGACGCCGTGCGCGGCGAGGCGGACGTCTACAACATGGGCTTTAAGAAGTACCTCGACGCCCGCGCCACGGACGAGGCCCGCCGTCGCCGCGAGCGCGCCAACGCGGAGAAGAAGGCCTCGGCCTTGAAAAAGCAGGCCGCCAAGCTGGGTGCCAAGGCCACGAAGGCCGCCGCCGCCAAGCAGATGCTCGCGCGCGCCGACCGCATGATGAACCAGCTTGACGACGTCCGCGTCGCCGACAAGGTCGCGCACATCGAATTCCCGGAGCCGGCGCCCTGCGGCAAAACCCCTATGAACGCGCACGGGCTCACCAAGATGTACGGCTCCCTCGAGGTGTTCGCGGGCGTCGATCTCGCTATCGACAAGGGCTCCCGCGTCGTCGTGCTCGGCTATAACGGTGCCGGAAAGACCACGCTGCTCAAACTCCTCGCGGGCGTCGAGCGCACGGACGGCGAGGGCGGCATTGTTACGGGCCACGGCCTGCGCATTGGCTACTTCGCGCAGGAACACGACACCATCGACCCGGACAAGACGGTGTGGGAAAACACCATCGAGGCCTGCCCCGACGCCGGCCAGCAGGACCTGCGCGGCTTGCTCGGCGCATTCATGTTCTCCGGCGACAAGCTGGAACAGCCCGCAGGCACGCTCTCCGGCGGTGAGAAAACGCGTCTGGCCCTGGCCACGCTCGTGTCGTCCCGTGCCAACGTGCTGCTCCTCGACGAGCCCACCAATAACCTCGACCCGCAATCGCGCGAACAGGTCCTCGAGGCGCTGGGCACCTACACCGGCGCCGTCGTCCTTGTCACCCACGACCCGGGCGCGGTCAAAGCCCTCAAGCCTGAGCGCGTCATCATCATGCCCGACGGCGACGAGGACCTGTGGAACGATGAGTACATGGAGATCGTGGAGCTCGCCTAATGCAGCGCGTTCTTCTCGACTGTGACCCGGGCATCGACGACACCCTCGCGTTGGCCTACCTCGCCGCGCTCCATCACGTCGGCGAGATTGAGCTCGTGGGCGTGACCACGTCTGCTGGCAATGTGAGCGTGGGGGAGACCGCGCGCAACGCCGCGTGGGCGTTGGAAACTCTCGGCCTCAGCCAAGTCCCCGTTGCTCCCGGCCAGCCCAGCCCCCTCGCCGTCCCGCTTGTCACGACGCCGGAGACCCACGGCCCGCACGGCGTGGGCTATCTCTCGCCGCCGGACTCCTATGAGTTTGCAGCGGATTGGCGGGCCATCTGGAGGCGTGCGCAAGCAGTCGGCGCGCACCTCATTATCACGGGGCCGCTTACGAACGCCGCGACGTGGGCCGCCGGCCGCAGCTTCGACGACTTCGCGTCGCTCACCGTCATGGGCGGCGCCGTGAACTACCGCGGCAACACGACGCCCACGGCGGAGTGGAATTTCCATGTGGATCCGCACGCAGCCGCGCGCTTCTTTGAGAAACTAGGGCACTCCGGCCACCTAGCCACGCTGTGTTCGCTCGAGGTCACCGAACAATTCCTCATAGACTCGCCGCGTCTCGACAAACTCATTGACGTCCTAGGCGACGCGCCCATCGCGACCGTCCTGCCCGAACTGCTGCGTTTCTACTTCGAATTCCACGAGGCCCAAGGCGAGGGCTACCAAGCCCAGATTCACGATCTCCTCACGACGATGATCGCGCTCGACCGCATCACCTTCGACGCCGTCGATACCACCATCGCCGTCGAGGCCGACTCGCCGCTCCTGCGCGGCACCTCCGTCGCCGACCTCCGCAGTCACTGGGACGCCCCGCACAACGCCCGTCTGGTCACGGCCGCCGACATCGACGCCGCCCACACCGAACTTCTCCGCGCAGCCCGTTTCCTCGCCGAGTAGCGGGTGTTAGGGTCGGGGAGTCCACCCCTGTCTGCGAAAGACCATGGCCATCGGGCTTCCCGAGCTGTTCTGCATCATCCTCTTCGGCAGGAAAAGTCTGGAAGGCGCTTGACCTGTACATCGCGGACACGTCGCAGACGCTAGACTAAGCCACGTCTCTGAAGACTCTGACCGCGAAAGGAGGTGTGATGGCGCAAAAGAAAGACCGCTCCATGTGGAAGATGAACCCCGAGCAACTCCAGGAGCATCTTGTCCTGCGTGCCCGCGCAACACGGATACCGGACAAGAAGAAGCTCAACTCCAAGAAGGCCTGCCGCCAGCACAACCAGCGGCAGGCCTTCGGCCTTTCTCGTCACCCCCGCGTGCCTCAAGTTTGTGCCACCGCGCTCGCGTCGTAAACTATGGGCTGTTTGCACGCCGCGTCCGAGGTGACATAGGAACGCGCACGTGCTCCATTCGTGTACCGCGCCCCGCGCGGCCGACCTCTTAAGGAACACATGTCACAACTCTCGCTTACTCCCGCGCGCCGGACGCTCGTCGTTATCGGCGGCTTGCTCGTTCTCTTCACCTGGCTGTACCTCGTCCTCGCCCGACCCACCGATTGGGAATCCGTGGCGGGCTCGAGCTCCGCACTCATTACGCTCGGCGGCTACGTCGGAGGCGCCATCCTGCTCCTCGCTGGTTCCCTGCCGTCGCTGCCCGCACGCACCATCGCCGTCATCCCCGTCGCGCTCGTGCTCAACATCGTAGTCGGCGAGATCGTCGGCACCATCGGCCTGCCGCTCTACCTCGACTCCGTGGGCACGGTCCTCGTCTCCGCGCTCGCCGGCCCCATTGCGGGCCTGGCTACCGGCACGCTCTCGTCCGTCGTCTGGGGCCTCATTAACCCCGCGGCCCTCCCATTCGCCGCAGGCGCCGCCGCCACCGGTTGGCTCGCCGGCTTGGCCGTCAAGTCTGGCGCGTTCAAGCACTGGTGGTCTGTCATCGTCTCCGGCGCCATCATCGGCATTATCACCGGCGCCATCGCCGCCCCCGTCGCGGCCTTCGTCTACGGCGGCACCGCCGGCGTAGGTACCGGCGCCGTGGTCTCGCTCTTCCGCGAGCTCGGCAATTCGCTGCTCGCCTCGGTGACCATGCAGTCCTTCATCTCGGATCCGCTGGATAAGGCCATCGTCTTCCTCATCGTCTGGGCCGCACTCAAGGCCCTGCCCAAGCGCACGCTGGCCTCCCTGCGCCCCCAGCCTGCCGATGCCGCCTAACCCCATGTCCCCACACCCCGCCACCGTCTTGCTCGCCGCCGCGTGCGGCTGGTTCCTCGTGGTGGCGGTTAATACGCCGCTATCCTCGGCGCTTATCCTTTCCCTCTCACTAGTGCTCGGCACCTGGGCTGCGCGCTCGGTCGCCGTCATCGCCACGACGCTGGCGCTTACCGTGCCGGCGGCGCTGTCCATGGTGCTCATCCACGCCCCCTACGGCGAGCACCGCATCGCACCCCTCCTCACCAGCGATGGCCTGGCGCTCGCAGGCTCGCTGTCCCTGCGCTTCGCCGCCCTTATGGGCTGCGTCCTCGCCGCGGCCGCCGCGCTGTCTGTCTCCGAGGTCTCCAAGTGGATGCAGGTCTCTCGCGTCGGATATAAGGCCGCCTACGTCGTCGGTGCGTCCCTGCAGTCCCTGCCGCAGGGCCGCCAGGCCATGTCCGCAGTCCGCGACGCCAATCGCCTCGCCGGTGTGAAGATCGGCCTGCGCAACGTCGGTCCGCGCGTCATCATCCCGGTCATCGCGCGACTGCTCACGCAGGGCGCCCAGCGAGGCCACGCTCTCGCCGCCATCGGCTTCGACGAGCCCGGCCCGCGCACCCTCCTTCAACCGGTCCCAGACTCTGCAGCACAACGCGCGCTGCGCTGCTTCCTCGTTCTCGCTACGGTGGTTATCGCATGGTTCTAGAACCCATTCCCGGCGAGGTCACGACCGTCACGGTCGGTTTCGACGAAAACGCCGACGAGGTCGCCCACCAGCTCGCGACGCAGTGGGGCGTCGACACCGTCATCGGCGCCGACGCCTCTGCCCACGTCTCGCTCCTGCGCGCCACCGTCCGCGAAGAACTCGCCCTGGCCCTCGAGCACCGCGGAACCCCGCGCGCCGAGATGGCCGCACGCGTCGAAGACATGCTCGCCGCCGTCGGTCTCACCGAGCTGGCCGAACGCGACCCGGCCCGGCTCTCCGGCGGCCAGACCCGCCGCCTTGTTTGCGCGGCCGTCGCCATCGCACATCCCAAGGTGCTTATCGTCGTCGAGCCCTACGCCGGCCTCGATCCCAACTCGCGCGCCCAAGTCGAACTGTTGCTCCACGGGCTGGGGGAGACCGCCGTCGTCCTCGTCCAGGCGGACACCCGTTCCACCCGACCCGACCTCACGCCCGTCGCGCCCGGCGACGGATTCACCCTCGGGCCGCTCAGCGCCACCCGCGGCACGCAGCGCCGACGCTGGTGGAAGCTCAAAGCCCCCGAGCACGCCGAGTTTGCCGTCGGCCCCGTCACCATCCCGGTGCAGCATGGCGGTGTCACGTGGCTGCGCGGTGGCAACGGCTCGGGCAAGACGACGCTTCTGCGCGCCGCCGCGGGACTCGACGGCCACGAGCCCGCGCACTCCTCGCTCGGCATGGCCCTTCAATCGCCCATGGACCAGGCGATTACCCCAACGCTCGCGCAGCTCGTGGGCGACGCCGCGCTCACCGCAGAGCTAGGGCTTCCGCCGGACGAGCATCCCCTCGACGCGTCGGCCTCGCAGTTGCGCGTAGCCCAGGTCGCGGCCACCGTAGCGCAGGGCCGCGAAGTCGTGGTCTTCGACGAGCCCGACACGCTTGCCGATGCCACCGGCCGCACCGCCCTGCACTCTCTCCTGTACCGCGCGCTCAGCGCCGGCTCCGCGCTTATCATCACGTGCCATGACCCAGCATTCGTCGCAGAGATCACGGCCTATGCCACGGTGCGCGAGTGCAGCATCAACACCGTGTGACCGTCCTTGGGCTCGCGCTGGGCTGCGGCGGCGGGGAGAAGGGGGCATCGGCAAGCTAGTTGCGGAAACCGTGGACCGGGGCAGGGATGAAGCCGCCGCGGTGAATGAAGGTGGAATTGCCCACCTGATTGACCGGAATGACCGGGGCGTAGCCGAGGAGTCCGCCGAAGTTGACTTCGTCGCCGGGCTGCGTACCCGGAACCGGGATGACGCGCACGGCGGTCGTCTTATGGTTCATGACGCCGATGGCTGCCTCATCCGCAATCATGCCGGCGATAAGCTCGGCCGAGGTGTCGCCCGGGATCGCAATCATGTCGAGGCCCACCGAGCAGATGGCCGTCATGGCCTCGAGCTTCTCGATTTTCATGCTGCCGGAGCGCACGGCGTCGATCATGCCCTTGTCTTCAGAGACCGGGATGAAGGAGCCGGAGAGGCCACCTACGCGGGAGCAGGCCATCATGCCGCCCTTCTTCACCGCGTCGTTGAGCAGCGCGAGCGCCGCGGTGGTGCCGTGCGTGCCGACCTGGTCCAGGCCCATGTGTTCGAGAATGTGCGCTACCGAGTCGCCGAGCTCGGCGGTGGGGGCAAGCGAGAGGTCGATGATGCCGAACGGCACGCCGAGACGCTCCGCCGCGAGGTTGCCCACGAGCTGGCCGGCGCGGGTGATCTTAAAGGCGGCCTTTTTGATTTCCTCGGCGACTTGGTCGAGGGTGGCGCCCTCGAGCGAGCCGAGCGCGCGGTCGACGACGCCAGGGCCGGAGACACCGACGGAGACGACGCAATCCGGCTCCTCGATGCCGTGGAAGGCGCCGGCCATAAACGGGTTATCGCCTACGGAGTTGGCGAAGACGACGAGCTTCGCGCACGCGATGGCGGAATCGTCCTTGGTAAGCTCCGCGGACTCCTTGATAATCTCGCCGAGACGCTTGGCGGCGTTCATATTGATGCCGGCGCGCGACGACGCGATATTGACCGACGAGCAGACGACGTCCGTGTTGGCGAGGGCCTCCGGGATGGAGTTGATGAGACGCTTGTCCGCAGTGGTCGCGCCCTTCTCGACGAGGGCGGAGTAGCCGCCGACGAAATTGACGCCGACTTCCTTGGCCGCCTTGTCGAGCGCCTTGGCGGCCTCAACCGGGCTGCCGTCCACGCCGGCGGTGACGAGCGCGATGGGCGTGACGGAGATGCGCTTGTTGACGATGGGGATGCCAAGCTCGGCCTCGATGCCTTCGCACACCTCGACGAGGCGGGAAGCCTGGCGGGTGACGTGGTCGTAGATGGCCTGCGCGGTCTCCGCCATGGTGGAACGCGCGCAGCTGAGCAGGGAGATGCCCATGGTCACGGTGCGGATATCGAGACGGTACTTGTCGATCATCTCGATGGTGTCGATGACACCGGAGGTATTAAAACGTGTCGACATGGCTGCTTAGACCTCGTGCATAGCGGTGAAGATGGCCTCGGATTGCAGGCGAATGGCCTGGCCGGTGGCCTCGGCGACCGGAGCCATGTGCGTCTGGAGGTCCGCGATGGTCGTTTCCTTCTCGTCGAACTCGACGCGCAGGATCATGGTGAAGAAACCCGACATGAGGGTCTGCGAGACGTCGACGACGTTGACGTTCTTCTCCGCGATCGCGGTGGTGACGGCGGCGATAATGCCGGTGGAGTCTGCACCGGTGACAGTCATGATGGCATACATGTCTGTGTATTCTATACGGCTGCGCTCCTACGTCGGTGGTACGGTGGGGCGGCATGCCCTCTACTACTAAAACTGTCATGTACATCGGCGGCCACGGCAAGATCGGGCTACTTTCCACACCGAAGCTCGTCTCCGCGGGTCACACCGTGCGCTCGCTCGTGCGCAAGAAAGAATACTTCGACGAGCTGCGGGAGTTGGGGGCGCAGCCGGTACTCGGCGACATTACTTCGCTGACGCAGACGGACTGGGAGAAGCTCTTCGACGGCGTCGACGTCGTGGTCTGGGGCGCCGGCAACGGCGGCCGCGGCGGCGCTGAGCTGACCACCGCCGTGGACCGCGATGGTGCGCTCACCGTCATCGACGCCTTGGAGGCTCTCGCCGCCTCGGACCGCGCTGTCCCTAAGTTGGTCATGATTTCCTACATCGGGGCGACTCAGAATTCCCCGTCGCTGGAGGGCAACTCCTGGGACGCCTACGTTTCGGCGAAGAAGACTGTCGATGCCCGCCTTAACATCTCTTCGCTCGACTACCTCATTCTCGGCCCCTCCGCGCTCACCGAGGAACCCGCCGGCGGCCTAAAGGTCGTGCCGGACGAGGCTTCCGGCGCCAAGGACACGCACACCTCGCGCGAGCTTGTCGCCGACGTCGTCACGGAGGTCGTTTCCCGCGACTCATTCCCGGAGTCGCCGCTGGCGTTCATTGACGGCTCCGACTCCGTCGCGTCCATCTAGATCCGTATCCGCCCGGCGGTCTTCTGCAGGCCGCCGGGCCGTAGTTTTTCCGCCCACCATGAGGGTGCCTCGCGCGGGCGCGCCATAGTACCGAATCCGCACCACAACGCAAGTTTTTCTCAGGAAAGCCTGTGGAGAACTTTTTCGGTTGCACACTATAGTTGGCGATTTCGGGC
>NZ_KV796419.1:0-14152 GCF_001809185.1 Corynebacterium sp. HMSC072G08 | reverse complement strand
CCAGGAATCCGGTACTCTGTCGCGCGCACGCGAACACCCCGCTATGTCCCCGCCACACGCCCCCGATTACTCGGCTGCGCGCTCCGCGGCCATACGCCAGCGAATCGCCGCCTCAAGGAACCCGTCAATATCCCCGTCGAGGACCTTCTGCGGGTCGCCCACCTCATAGTTGGTACGCAGGTCCTTGACCATCTGGTACGGGTGCAGCACGTAATTGCGCATCTGGTTGCCCCACGACGCATTGCCGCCGGCGCCCAGCGCGTCCATTGCGGCGCGCTCTTCTTGGCGCTTACGCTCAAGCAGCTTGGCCTGGAGCACGCGCAGCGCGGACGCCTTGTTCTGAATCTGAGACTTCTCGTTCTGGCAAGTCACCACGATGCCCGTAGGAAGGTGGGTCAAGCGCACCGCGGAGTCCGTCGTGTTCACGGACTGGCCGCCCGGGCCCGAGGAGCGGTAGACGTCCACGCGCAGGTCCGAATCCGGCACGTCGATATGGTCGGTCTGCTCCACGACGGGCAGGACTTCGACCTCAGCGAACGACGTCTGGCGGCGCGCCTGCGAATCGAAGGGCGAGATACGCACCAGGCGGTGCGTGCCCTGCTCGACCGAGAGCTGGCCGTACATGTACTCGCCGTGCACCACGAAGGTCGCGGACTTAATGCCCGCCTCTTCCGCATAGGAGATGTCGTAAACATCGACCTTGTGGCCGTGCTTATCCGCCCAACGCGTGTACATGCGCATGAGCATCTCTGCCCAATCGGCGGCATCGACGCCGCCAGCGCCGGAGCGGATATTAATAACAGCCTCACGGTCGTCGTAGTCGCCGGAGAGCATGGTCGTGACCTCCAGCGACTCAATGGCCGCCTGCAAGGAAGCAAGCTCCTCGTCTGCCACCGAGGCGTCGCCCTCTTCCTCCGCCAGTTCGTACATGACGGGCAGGTCGTCGAGCCGCCCGCGCAGCTCCCCCAAGCGCCGCAGCTTAGCCTGCGCCGCCGAGAGCTTGGTCGTCACCTGCTGCGCGTGCGCCGGGTCGTCCCACAACGAGGGGTCGCCCGCCGTAGCCTCGAGCTCACGCACGGTCTCGCGCAGCGTCTCAGGGTCCATGACCTTCTCGATGGAGGTCAGGGTCGCGCTTAGCTGGTCAATCGTGGCGGAGGTCTCGGGTCGCATAGCGCCCCAGTTTAGCCCTCTAATTCGCATTGCCACGCATTAAGGGGGACAATGTGGACTTATGACTTCCCAGCCTTCTCTCGAAGAGATGACCGCGGCGCTCATCAAGACGTTTATCGTCGCGCACGCGGACGATTCTGACAATCATCTGGCCCAGGCACTCGTCTACAACGCGGGCCGCTGGGCCTGGCGCCTGCGCGAGCAGGGCGTAAGCGTCGACCAGAAGACCTCTGTCTCGGACGTCGTCACGGACGCGGACCGCTCGGCCGAAAAGTTCGTCTCCGAAATCCTCGCGACGGTCCGCCCGGAGGATGGCATTGTCGGTGAAGAGGGCGCCTCCCGCCCATCAACGTCAGGGCGCGTGTGGCACATCGATCCGGTCGACGGCACCTACAACTTTGCGTCGGGCTCTGATTATTGGTGCAGCGCCCTCTCGCTTTCCGATGCCACCGGGGTCATCCTCGGCGCCGTCCACCGCCCCGCCATGGGCTACACGTGGTGTGGCGGCCGCGACACCCCCACCACCCGCGACAACAAACCGGTGCACATGCAGACCGGGCTACCGAATCAGATTGCGCTGGCGACCTACCTGCACCCCACGTCCATGCAGGACCCGGACATCCGGGATGCGTGGCAGCGCGTGGCCTCGCGTTTCGCGTCGGTGCGCATGCTCGGCGCGGGTTCCATCGACTTGGCCTCCATCGCGGACGGCACGTGGGGCGCGTGGATGCAGCACTCCGTCGCGGACTGGGATTGGCTGCCCGGCAAGGCCTTAGTTGAAGGATCCGGCGGAGTTGCGCGTAAGGTATCCGCGGGCGGCGTGGAATGGTCCATCGCCGGCAATAAAGACGCAGTCGACGCAATCGAGGAGGCCCTCCGTGGGTAAGCACAAAGAAGACTTAGGTCTGGCCCTTGAACTGGCGGGTCGCGCGGATCAGCTCACCATGTCCCGCTTCGAGGCCGCTGACCTCAACGTGAAGTCCAAGCCGGACATGACGCCGGTCTCCGACGCAGACCTCGCCTGCGAGAAGCTCCTGCGCGCCGAGCTCGCCAAGGCCCGCCCCCAGGACGAGGTCCTCGGCGAGGAATTCGGCGGCGAGCAGATCATGTCCGGCCGCCAGTGGGTCATCGACCCCATCGACGGCACGAAGAACTACGTGCGCGGCGTGCCCGTGTGGGCCACGCTCATCGCGCTGCTCCAGGACGGTCAGCCCATCGTCGCCGTCGTCTCTGCCCCGGCTCTGCGCCGCCGCTGGTTCGCCTGCGAGGGCTCCGGCGCCTACCGCGTCTTTGGCGGCGAGAAGCGCCGCCTGCGCGTCTCCGGCGTGGACAAGATCGGCGACGCCTCCATCGCCATGTCCTCACTCTCCGGCTGGCTCGAGGCCGACCTGCGCGAGGAACTCATCGCCATGACCGATAACGCCTGGCGCCTGCGCGGCTACGGCGACTTCTGGAACTACTGCCTGCTCGCCGAAGGCGCCGTGGACATCGCCGTCGAACCCGAGGTTTCCCTCTGGGATCTCGCGGCCCCGTACCTCCTCGTCAAGGAGGCCGGCGGCACGTTCACCTCCCTCGACGGCGTGGACTCCCCCGCTGGTGGCTCCGCCGTGGCGACGAACGGCCACCTCCACGAGACCGTCATGGGTTACTTCCACGAGCAGTAGCCCGCCGCACCGCCAACCTGGCCGGATCGCCGAAGGGGCACCAGCATCCTGCTGGTGCCCCTCATGCGCGCGGGTTACGCGACCGTGAAGCCGGAGCCCACGCCGCCGCGGCGGTTCATGTCAGCGACGACGGCGTCGAGGTTCGTCGCCTCCGTGGGCGAGTGCAGCGCACCCTGCCACGGCGTGCGGCACGAGACCGGGCCGGTGCCGCCGGTGATGAGGCCGACCACGCGGCCGCGCTTGAACAGCGGCGCGCCGGAGTCGCCCACCATGGCGCAGACCTGGTTGACCTGGACCGGGCCGTTGTTGTTGAGCAACACCATGCCGCACGTGGTGCCGGTGGCCAGGCCGCGCTTGCACGCGACCTCGCCCGGCGCGACGGTGCCGCCCACGCCGTGCGCGGTGACCCCGTTGTAGGACGTGGAGACCTCCGCCTTGTCGTTGAACTCGATGACGGAGTAGTCCATGGACTCGTTTTTATCCACGACGGTGCCCGTGGGACCGACCTGCCAGGAGTCGGCAGAGCTGACCTGTTCGCCGACGTTGCCGCAGTGGCCGGCGGTAATGCCCACGGCGCGGCCAGCGGCGTCATGGCCGGCGACCGTGAGCGTGCACATCGTGTCCTGGCCGATGTAAATGGGCGTGCCCGGGCCGTAGAGCGAGTGGTCGCGGTTCATCGCGCGGTTGGACTCCTCCGGAATCCGCGGGGCGTCGTAGTACGAGCCCGGCACGCGGTGCAGCACGAAGTCCGCCTCGGGCTTCATCGCGGCGACCTTAGAGAACGTGTCGTTCTTCCACACGTAGTTGGGATCCACGGCGGCCGGACGGAACTCGGGCTGCGTGGCCTCCTCAATCTGCTGCAGGCCAATCGGGTTCGGATTGGTCAGCGGTTGGCCGCTTTCGCCAGCGCCACCGGCCGGGGCGGCGCCCACGGTCTCCGCGTACTGCGCGACCTGCGTCTCGGCCTGCGACTGCACGGCGGCCGCCTGCGTCTCGGCCTGGCGCTGGGCGGTGGAGACGTGCTCCTGGACCTCGGCGGGGGCATCGGCAAGCGCGGTGTCGACGGCGCTGTTGAATGCGGCGTTGAGGGAGGAGGCGGCATCGGAAAGCGCGGCGGCAGGGTCGGCCGTCGCGGCATTGGCTGCGGGGGCAGCAAAGAAGAACGCACCTGCGAAAGTCGCACCCACGAGGACTTTCTTAAGGCGCGAAACATGAAGCATAAAAAGGGCTCCTTTTCACGTTGAGGATGAGGACGAACCGTCTCATCATGACACGCGCGCGGCGCAGAATTCCTATCGACGTAACGACTGTGTCCAAGCCGTTACCTGTTTTCCAGACTCCGGGTACCCCCGCGCACAAAGGTGCAGGTTAAGAGGTGAAACCCTGCCCCGGCGCCCACGTCTTGGTGAGTCCCAGGGACACACTCGCTGCGGGGTCCTCGACGTCGGAGACCCGGTAATAACGCATCTCTACGTCTTCGGCGGTGAGCCGGGCGACGGCGTAGCCGTGGGCGTCATAGTCGACGTGCTTGACCCAGGGGTTCGCGTCGCGGATGGCGGACTCGACAAGCTGCGAGGTCGAATTGTCTTCGGGATGGTAAATCCCGGTGTATTCGGTGAGGATTTCGTCCACGTTGGGCGCGGAAATGGACGTGGTGACCATCTCGCAGGCGACCTCCTTGTCACCGTAGAAGATGGAGTTCGCCCACTCGCTGTGGATGTCGCCGGTGATGAAGAAGGAGTTGCCCTCGCGCTCCGCGAGGAGCTTGAGGAGGCGGTCGCGGTCCGCGGTGAAACCGTCCCACTGGTCTGCGTTCATGGCAAAGCCGGTGGTCGTGCCCTTGGCGTTGCGCAGGGCCTCGTTGGCTTCGTCGTTGCCGGGGATGGTGAGGATGCGCATGGGGGCGATCATGACGGAGTTGCCCATGACCATCCACGTCGCCTCGGACAGGGAGATGGTGTCCTGGAGCCACGCGTACTGCTCACTGCCGAGCATGGTGCGCTCGGGGTTCGCGTAGTTCGCGGCGGTCGTCTCCGCGTCGCGGTAGCTACGCAGGTCCATCATGGTGAGCTCCATGAGCGTGCCAAAGCGAAGGCTGCGGTAGAGGTGGCCTTCCTCCGAAAGCTTGGGGCGACGCAGCGGCATCCACTCGTAATACGCCTGCAGCGCCTGGTTGTAGCGCCAGTCCCACTGGCCTTCGGCGTAGCCGTCGGTGTGGTTCTGCGCGCCCGTGTTAAACGCGTCGTTGGCGGACTCGTGGTCGTCCCACGTCACGACCCACGGAGCGGAGGCGTGTGCGGCCTGAAGGTTCGCGTCCGTGCGGTAGCGGCCGTAGCGCATGCGGTAGTCCTCGAGGGTGACGATTTCCCACGACGGGTAGTGCGGACGGGCCACGCCAGATTTTCCGTGGTACTCCCCCGTGCCGTACTCATAGATATAGTCGCCGAGGAAGGCCACGAAGTCGAGCTCGCCCGCCTGGCCACGCTCCGCCATGTCGCGGTACGCCGAGAAGAAACCGGATTCCCAGTTCGCACACGAGGCCACGGCGAAGGTGAGCGACTCTGGGGTGGCGTTAAAGGAAGGAGCGGTCTTCGTGCGTCCCACGGGGGACTCGGCTCCGGAATGATCGCCGGAGGTCACCCGAAAGCGATAGAAATACTCCGTCCCCGGCTCCAGCCCAAAGGGCTCGACGTGGACCGTGTGGTCCTCCGCCACGGTCGCGGTCGCCGCACCGGACGCCACCAGCGAGCCAAACGAGCGGTCCTCAGAGACCTCCCACTCGACATCGACATCGGCGCCCAAGCCCGAGCCTGGCAGCGCGTCGCGGTCCGGCGTCACGCGCGTCCACAGCACCACGGAGTTCGGAAGGGGATCGCCCGAGGCCACGCCGTGGAGGAACGGCAAAGAAGAACCGGTGGATTGGTTATAAGCATCCAGGGGCGACAGACGGGTACCTTGCTGCGCGCCAGCCACACCGGCGGCCGCCGCGCCCAGCACGCCAGCCCCGAGCGCACCGTACTGCAACGCTTTTCGACGAGAGATGGAAGACATGAACAGAAACGCTAAGCAGCACCAACAGCCCCTTCAACCGCGAATACCCCCGAAGGTAGTTAATTGGAGAAACTGTTTTCATAGCATTAACTCCGCGTTCATGTGGGCGTGGTGAGCTAATCCGCATGTCTCAAAAGTCCCTTGCCGCCGTCGCGCTCGCCCTCGCTACCGCAACCTCCACGGTCGTGGTGCCCGCGCCAGCCACCGCCGCCTCCAACCCCATCTTCCGCACCCTCCTCCAACCCGGCGCGGATGAGACCCAAGCCATCGTCTCGTGGCGCACCAACGCCCACGGGGCTGCGGAGAAGCTCGAAGTCACCGGTCCCGACGGCACACAGACTTTCGACGCGCAGGAGAAGAACGCCGGCGCACTGCTCTACAAGTCGAATTACGCCACAGCCACGGGGCTCAAGGAGAACACCACGTACTCCTACCGCGTGGGTTCCGACGAGGGCGGCTGGTCCGAGCCGCAGGACTACACCACCGGCAGCTTCGGCGAGGACTGGTCGTTTATCACCGTCACCGACGCCCAAATCGGCGTGGGCACGGACATCAAGGAACAGACCACGCAGTGGCAAAACACCATCGGCAACGCCGTCGCAGACGTGCCCGACGCCGAAATGATCTGGTCCCTGGGAGACCAGGTCGAGGGCTGGGGCGCGCCCGTCGCTCAGTATGACGGCTACTTCTCCGCGCCCGAGATTCGCCGCGTGCCCACCAACGCGCTGCCCGGCAACCACGAGCTCTACGCCTCCCCGGCGGAGCTCAAGCACTACGACGAGCACTTCCTCAACCCCAACCAAGAAGAGGACATCCGCGACTTCTACTTCGAGCGCAACAACGTGCTCTTCATCGGCCTCGACACGAACGCTAGCTCCGAGAAGGACATCGCCCGCCACGAGGAGTTCCTGCGCAAGACCATCGCCGAGCGCGGCAAGTCCAACGACTGGGTCCTCGTGGGCATGCACCACTCCTTCTTCTCCCAGGGCACCCACTACACGGACGCGGACGTCACCCGCCTGCGCGAGCAGCTCGCCCCCGTCATGAGCGAGCTCGACGTCGACGCCGTCCTCGGCGGCCACGACCACATCTACACCCGCACGCACCTCATGAACGGCCTCACCCCGGTCGAGGCCGAGGCCAAGCGCGGCGACGTGCTCGAACCCAATGACGGCGAGGTTCTCTACCTCACCACGACCACCGCTGGCGGCGGCAAGTACTACGACTTCCAGGGCGAGGACGGCAAGAAGTACCCCAAGGCCCGCTTCGAGACCATCGATAAGTCCCTCCAGCATCCCTCCACCGCCCTGTGGCGTCAGGACTACACCGAGGATTATATGAAGGTCGACGTCACCGGCGACAAGCTCACCTTCACCACGTACAACGCCAACGACCCGTCGGTCGTCGACAAGGTCTCGCTCACCAACAACGACCGCGCCGAGCTTTCCGATGCCCCCTCCTCCCCTTCGTCCCCCACGTCCGCCCCGTCTTCGGCGCCGTCAGAGCCCGCGCCCTCCTCCGAGCCTGCTGAGCCGGCCCCGTCGTCTGCGCCGCACGAGCCGGTGGAGACGACCGTGACCACGACGGCTCAGGTCACCAAGGTCGTCACGTCGACCAAGGAAGGCCCGACCCCTGAGATCGTGACCTCGACGAAGGTCGAGCCCGTGCCGACAACCATCACGACGACCGTGACACCAGCAGCCAAGCCCAGCGACGAGGTCGTGCCCGCCGAGGTCGACCCGAAGGCCGACACGTGCGACGGCTCAGGCAAGGGCTCGGCGCAGGGATCGAGCGAGAAGTGCGGCTCGTCGACGGGCGGCATCGTCGCGGCGGTCGTGGGCACGCTCGCAGCACTGCTCGCGGCGCTTGGCGTGGGCTACGCCGCCACGACCGTCCGAGAGGGCGACCGCGCACCGAGCTGGCTGCCCAAGCCGCTCCACGGCCTGTACAACCGCTTCTTCTAACCATGCGTTAGCCACAACGCCCGAATAAGGACCGAAAAATCGAAGTTTTCGGTTCCTATTCGGGCGTTGTGGTCATTTCACGCCGAAGCTCCGCGCCTTGCTCGGTGCAGGGCGCGGGGTTAGGCCTCCGGAGCGACCTCCTCGAGCTGCGGCACGAGCTTGTCGAGCGCGAAGTTGGTCGCGTCGACGGCGCCCACAACCACATCTGAGTCGGCCTCGCCCAGGGGCTCTGCAGCCAGCGAGACTCAGAAGATTTCCATGCTGCCGCAGGCGCCGATAACGCCGCCAGGTGTGACGGTCGAGAACTTGGTCGCGCGCAGGCGGCACCCGCACCAGACGTGGCTGCAGCAGTGGTCGTCGTCGCATTCGGAGGCCGTCGAACACGCCATGGAGCTCACGCGCGAGCGCCCCGTGGATCCGCTCTCCGGCGGACAGCGCCAGCGCGTGTGGATCTCCATGGTGTTGGCGCAGGACACGGACATCATCTTCCTCGACGAGCCGACGACGTACCTTGACCTCGCGCACAGCGTGGACGTGCTCGAGCTCGTCGTGCCCCGGTGGCCCCGCTTTCCGATGCCCCCTCCCCCGCAGCGTCGCCTGGGTTAGGATATGGGTCGTTTGAACACCCCGATTCCCGCCTTACCTTGTGTAGGGAGAAAGTGCCGTCGTGACCTCTGTAATTTCCTTGCTGGCTGAACAGCCCGTGTTGCTTGTCGCACTGCTCATCGGCATTGGGATGGCGTTGGGCAGCATCAAGGTCCGCAGCATCAGCCTGGGTGCGGCGGCGGTGCTCTTCCTCGCCATCGCGGTCTCGGCGGCGGGCGCGGCCTCCGGCGTGGAGATCGTCCTCCCGCCGGTACTCGGCACGCTGGGCCTTGTGCTCTTCGCGTTTGGCATTGGCAATAACTCGGGCGTGACGTTCTTCCAATCGCTGCGCAGCGCGGGTGGGCCCATCTGCGCGATGATCGGCGTCTTCCTCGCCGCGGCCGTCGTCGCCTGGGCCTTGGGGCGCTACGCCTTCGGGCTCGACGCTGCGACCATCGCGGGCACCTTTGCAGGCGCCATTACGAACACGCCGGCACTGGCGGCGGCATCGGAAGCAACGGGCAACGGTGGTGCGGCGACGGTGGGCTATGCGGTGGCCTATCTCTTCGGGGTCATCGGCATGCTCGCGGCAACGACGCTCGTGCTGCGCAAGGCCGGTGAGGACGACGATACGACGAGCCCGGTCACGCTCGTGCACGTCCAGATCACGCGCGACGGCGGCGTCCCGGTGGGTGAGATACTCGAGACCGGTCACAACGAAGTGCAGGTCACGCGCCTGCGGCGGGTAAGCCAGAATGACATCATCATCCCGAAGTACTTTGACGTGCTCTATCCCGGCGACGTGGTAAGCATCGTCGGCTCGCCCGAATACCTCCACGTCGTCACCGAGGCCTTCGGCCGCGAGTCGCCACAGATTCTCAACGAGGACCGTCATGATCTGGACTTCCGACGCATTACGATTTCCCGTCATATCCATGCGGGCCAGACCATCGCGCAGCTCAACGACACCCTCGCGGACCGCTGGGGCGCGCGTATCTCGCGCATCCGTCGCGCCGACGAGGACCAGGTAGCCATCCCCGACTTCGTCGTCGAACTCGGCGACCGCGTTCGTGTCGTCGGCCCCGCGGACTCTTTGGAGGAAATCTCCGCGTTCCTCGGTGACTCCTCCAAGGGTCTCACTGACATCAATCCCATCTCGCTTGGCCTGGGCATGGCGGTCGGCGTGGGCCTGGGTGAGCTTTCCATCCCCATGCCCGGCGGCGGTTCGTTTAGCTTGGGCGCGGCCGCAGGCGTGCTCATCGTCGCGCTAATCATGGCGCGCGTGGGGCGCGTGGGTTCCTTGCCCACGGCACTTCCTCACTCCGCGAACACCGTGCTTGCCGAGTTCGGCCTCCTCATGTTCCTCGCCCAAGCCGGCACGAACGCCGGCGGCCAGATCGCCGGTGCTTTTACCGGCGGCGCGTGGTGGAAGATCCTGCTGCTCGGCGCGGCCGTCACGCTCACCGTCGCCGTAGGCGTCGTGCTACTCATGCGCCGCGTGCTCCACATGGGAGCCACGAAGACCTCCGGCGTGCTCGCCGGCGCGCAAACCCAGCCCGCCGTCCTCGCCTTCGCCAACACCCGCACGAATACCGACCCCCGCGTGTCCCTCGGCTATGCGCTCGTCTACCCCGCCGCGATGATTGCGAAGATTTTGGTGACGCATGGGTTGGCGGTGGTGGCATAGCGCTGTTACACAAGCATCCCCGGAACAAGCGAGAAAGAAGACATCAAGCAACTGCGCCATGAGAAGATATCCATCTCATGCCGGCTACCATGCGCGGTAACCCCACCCGAAACGGAGCATGTATGCCAGCAACCGTCGACCTTGAATCAGAGCGTCTAGCTGCTGTGCTGCGCAACGCGGATCCGGACGGATCGCGCGCACACGGGGCGCTCATGGCCACACGCGATTTCCTCTTCGCTAGGCATCGCCCCGGTGAGCGGCTCTTCGCCGTCGAGGAGGACAATTTCCTGGAAATTCTGGTTATTCATCTGCGTCGCAGGTTTGACGAAGTTCTCGATGACGGCAAGCACACGGAATGGTCACTGGGCGGGAGCGACGTAGACTACGCGCTGTGGCCTGCGAGCGCGGCGCCGCAAACTCATAACTCCTACGTCGTGTACCTTGACGCTGGGGTAGACGGCGATGCGCTGGCATGGGGCATCGGGAAGCGCGCGGACACTATCTGTTGGGTCTAGCGGCATTCCACTTCCATACCGAGAACGAATGTGCGCGCCGAGCTTTCTAATACGAACACCCCTTCGAATGCCCACGCCCCATGTCGCGCCTCGCAATAATATGAAAGGGCACAGTGCGCGTGACGGCCTTTCCAGCCACGCTTCCCGCACACTCCCCTATTCCCTAGCTTCAAGGAGGCCCCTATGATTGGCGCAATTATTGGAGACATTGCAGGCAGCGACTACGAGTTCAACCCCGTGAGCACGTATGACTTCGAGCTCTTCCCGTCGGATTCCAGCTTTACGGACGACTCCATCCTCACGGTTGCCGTGGGTGCAGCATTGCTCGAGGCAGGCTCCGATGAGGCAGCGCTCGCCGAGGCGCTTATCGATGCCTTCCATCGTTACGGCGCAAAGTACCCCACGCCGAAAGGTGCCTATGGCGGTAGCTTCAGCGAGTGGCTGCGCTCCGGCAAGCGCGAGCCGTATAACTCGTGGGGCAACGGGTCCGCCATGCGCGTCTCCGCCGTCATCGATTATGCGCGGAGCCTCGAGGAAGCCGAGGACCTCGCACGCATCACTGCGTCCGTCACTCACAACCACGAGGAAGGCATCAAGGGCGCGCAGGCCACCGCGGCGGCCGGCTACCTTGCCCGCACCGGCTCACCAGCGGCAGAGATTCGCGAGTACATCTCGCGAGCCTACGGTTATGACCTCACCCGGACGTGCGCCAGTCTGCGCGCGGCCGGGTATGGCTTCGAAGATTCCTGCCAGAAGACCGTCCCCGAATCCCTTATCGCTTTCCTCGAGGCGGACGACTTCGAGTCCGCCATTCGCAACACGATTTACCTGCGCGGCGACGCAGACACCATGGGCGCTATCACCGGCGCGGTCGCGGAGCAGTTCTTCGAGGTGCCACAGCGCTTCGTCGACCACGCACGCGAGACGGTGCCGGAGGAGTTCCTCAAGGTCATCGACGCCATCGAGGCGCGCCGCTAACTGTCCATCGGATTCCCCAGAAAAGGCGTCTGCGCCACGCCACCGTTGATACCGGCACACACCGCTACAACATTCCACCCGACACCAACGAAGAAGCCACGAACCTCATCACCACAATCCTTGAAGACTGAGCCGAGAATCGCGGACTAAACCACATTGTGAAAGTCAGGCCAGAAAATATACAGACAAATCACTGTGTTTTACACGTCGTCACTTAACGTATTGTCAGATTCGGTTGCTACAACTAGGAAATCGTTTTTATTAAGACGGTTATAGGGAGTACTTCTTACCAAAGAACACCTCCCGTTCAGTTGTAGCAAAGGAGAAATCTGGGGTGAATAAACCTTCACGAATTGTGGGGCTTGATATAGCGCGCTCACTCGCCATCATCGGCATGATCATTGTCCATATGGCCTCACTGCTTTGGAGCACAAAGATTGTGCTCTCCGGTCTGCCTTCATCATTGTTCGCCATCATTGCCGGCGCCACCATGATGATTATCGGGCGCAATTACAGCAGCACCACTTTCTTGCGCCTCATCACTCGCGGCGCTCTGATTATTCTCATCGGCCTGGCCTTGTTGCCGGTCGGTGGAGAAATTCAAGTAGTCCTCGTTGTCATGGGTCTGGTAATGATGTTGGTTTCCTGGATGCCAGCACTCGGAACCTGGTGGCGAGTCGGCTTCTTCATCGCCGCGACTATCGCCGCAACAATTAAGTACGCGCCCATGACGCTGCCACAGATTTATCCGCTACTGGCGTGGATCGCATATTTCATCGGCGGCATGCTGCTTTACGACGTCTACCTACGTGGTCGTCTGCAAGGCACTTCTACCTCCGAGACCAGCGCTAATACTCGGTTGAGTGGGATTGTTACCACTGTCAGCGTTGTCATCACAGCCGTCGGCATGTACTTCCGATTTGATCCCGAGATTGCTGGCTGGCTCCGTTTTACCGGCCACACCGGTGTCTTCGGCGAAATCATTCTCTCCGTCGCCGTTGCCGCTATTGTGCTGCATGTGTGCCTGTTCGTAGGCGACCGCTTTGCGACCGCGGTTTACCCGTTCGCGGCCATGGGAACAATGTCGCTGACCATTTACATCCTGCACGTTCTCACCGCGTTTTATTGGCAGCAGAATGTGGCTTTGCATTCCACGTTGTCCGCAGCAGGATTCATCGTATTCTTCCTCGTCATCGCAAGTCTCTGGAAGAAGTTTGTGGGACAGGGCCCTGCTGAAAAGCTCGTTGCCACCGCGATCAAGGCCATTGTTCCTTCTGGGAAAGGGAAATAACCGTGAAGAAAACATCTTTTTCCATCGCAGCACTTGTTAGCAGCACCCTGCTTCTATCTGCCGGCCCGGCTCTTGCATTGGAAAACGGCGAACCCGCACCTGCAAATGCTGAAAGCGGTTCTGTGGCCGAGCTAAGGATTGGCAAAATCGGAAATTTTGGTGACTGCACTGGAGCGCTGGTTGCAGATCAGTGGGTGCTCACAGCACGCCACTGCCTGGAGTCTGTGAACAACGAAGGAACCCAGGCCCGCATCGGCGGGAAGGTCTACGATGCCGATTCTTGGGCACTGTCTCCAGTGTCCGATGCAGGATTACTTCACTTGACCGAGAAGGTCACTGACGCAACTCCGGCGAAGGTTTCCCGCGATATCCCGGCACCTGGGCAGACGGGAACTCTTTACGGTTGGAGCAACAGCTCATCGATGGCCCGATCCGGACAGCTTCCGATGACCAAGATGGTCGTCAATGAGCTGCTGGGCGGAGGCCCCTCTGAAGGAACTCCAGGCGAGGCTGCGCCTGGTGAAGCTACTCCAGGTGAGGCTATTCCAGGCGGTGCCATGGAATCAATGGAAATGCAGCCAGACGCCGTCATGCCAGGTACAGCAATGCCAAATGCAGCTAAGCCAGACGCAGTTAAGCCAGATGATTCCCAAACCGAGTCGATCCCTGCTGGAACCGAAAGCATCCCTGCCGACGCTGCCATGATGCCGATGATCGAAAGCGCCATCCTGGACGCACATTCCGTATCTGGCGCAGGTATGCAGGGCGGCGACTCCGGCGGACCATTCTTCGTCGATGGAAAGCTCGCCGGGCTCGCTACCGCCCAAACTTCCAATGGCGATCCTGACCTGCCCTCCCCCAGTGCGGCAATCACTACCCTCGCAGGCACCGCCGACTGGATTGACGGTGTCACCTCTGGTCGCGACACAGAAAGCGTCCTAACCGCAGAGAACACTCCTGCTCCGCCAAAGACCATTCAGACCAGCGCCGATCACATGTGGGGTTACCTCGCCATCGCGTGCGTTGGCCTGGTTGTCGCAGCAGCCTGGTCGCGCATGAGGAAAGGCCGACAGTAGAACCGTCTAACCACAACCACAAGCCGTCTCCCCAGCAAGTACTGGGTAGGCGGCTTTTATCGGGCTCAAGGAACAAATGTGTGGGATCTGCGGCGTGTCGTCGTAAGGGACAATTTTCCATTTGCACGTCTCTGATCTAGGGCTAAGTAGCAGAAAGCGTGTCTGATTCTC
>NZ_KV796418.1:0-813 GCF_001809185.1 Corynebacterium sp. HMSC072G08 | reverse complement strand
CAACTCGGCCATGATCTCCTCACCCGTACGCCACGTCCCATCCAACGCCCGGACCTTAATGTCTTCCGTATTGCCCTGAATCAGCTGCGCCATCACAGGCAACGGCACGATAATGTGCAGCATCTTCCGCGGCGCCGCCAGGCCCATCTTCCCCCTCGCGTGCTGCTTCAAACCCTCATACACCGCCTCCAGGCCGCCGTCATCCACGCCCGGCAGAGAGTTAATGAAATCCATCAACCACCCCTCGTCCGAGCGCACGATCAACCGGTTACGCCCGTCCTTGCCAAACGCCACCGACGCCTCGTTGACCGGCTTCGGCTTTGTAATATGCTTGGCCGCGACTTTCTCCAGCTCGCCTTCGAGCGTGCCACACAAAATCACCCGCAGGTCATTCGGCCTATCGGATTTCTGTGCCAAGTTCTCGATCTTCTCCAGCACCCGCAGCCCGTGGTTGCGCGCACGCGCGGCCGCCCGCGCCTCGTCGATACGCGCGTGGCCCGACTCCCAGTACACCTTGGCCAACCGCAGGAACAGCGACGCATCAATGTCGTTGATGCCCGCATCCCACAGCTGCGTGCGCGTCATCCCGCGCACGGACTTAAGAGAGTCGACGTTGTGGCGCTTGTAGTCGTCGATGAGAGAAGTTGTCATGCCTCACACGCTACGAAGCCTTGTCAACCCCGCGCAATGGCAAGCCCCAGCAAGGCGCCACAATCTGTGGATAACCATAACGACAAAACTAGTTATCCACAGGCTGCGCGGCGGGATCCTGGCACCCCACCCAGGAATCCGGTACTCTGTCGCGCGCACGCG
>NZ_KV796417.1:0-1180 GCF_001809185.1 Corynebacterium sp. HMSC072G08 | reverse complement strand
ACTAATCAATGCACTCTAAAACCGGAAGAGCCTCTAAAGGGCCTTCCCAAAGACACAAACCCCGGATTCACACTCATCCTTGAGTTACCTGAATCTGAACCCAGGACGCTTCAAAAAACACCGCTCTAATTCTTCGATTTTCGCTGAATTAGAGCGGTTTTAGCGCTGTCGCTGGACACTGACCCTGGCGACATCCTGTTAGGCCGCTACAGGGCCATACAGGGCAGGGGAGACCCCCATCTACGGCTTGCCACCGTCGGGGGACTCCTTGTCACCGTCGTGGTCGCGCTGTTGCTCCTGCTGGCGGCGCTTAGCGATGCGTTCCAGCGCGCGACGCAGTACTGCAGCGCTTTCCTCCTGAGTACGGTCGATGACGATCTCGCGGTACCGTTGCTTCATCTCTGGGTTGCTGTCAATCTCGACCCGCAAAAAGTCCTGATCAACATGCGAAATCTCCTGCAACGACTGCGTTGCTTCCTCGATGATGATCTTCGCTTCCTGCTCTGCTTCCTCGCGCGTTACTGCAGCGTCACGTGTGGCCTCATCATGTTCTTCACTGCCGAATTCTTCGGCAAGGTCAAGCAGCTCATCTGCCTGAGCTTCAGCGAGACCCAGCGTCTGCTCAGCTTCTTTGCGTGCGTCACTGCGGATCTGCTCGGCTTCTTGCTCGGCCTTTTCGCGTGCTTCGCTGCGGAGCTGTTCAGCTTCCTGCTCTACACGCTTGAGCTTGGCTTCGGCGGCGCTCTCAACCTCCTTGGCACGGTCCAGCAACTCTTCCGCCTGTGCCTCGGCAAGACCCAACTCCTGTTCAGCATCCTTCTGTGCATCACCACGAATCTTTTCGGCGTCCTGCTCGGCCTTCTCGCGTGCTTCTTTGAGTATGCGCTCGGCAACCTCGCGAGCCTGCTGTTCAGCATTTTCCTGCACACGCTGGGCTTCTTCACGGGCCTGCTGCGCCCGTTCGAGTTCTTCTGCAGCTTGCTTGCGGTCTTTCGCTGCAGCATCGACATCTCGCTGTACGGAGCTGTGCTTCCGTTCCACCTCGTCCTCACGGTTCGCAAGGTCGCGCTCCCGGTCCTGCTGTTCGACGTAACGGTCAAGATTCAGCGACTCATTGTGACGTTCAGACACATCTAGCTCTACCGGGTATGGGGTTGCCCGCAAATCGTGGACACGTAGT